>MEOQ01000001.1 GCA_001769275.1 Bacteroidetes bacterium GWF2_43_63
TTGCAAGGGCTGTCAGAGCTGCTACTATCCACCAGACCCTTTTCATTTTACAATTTTTATGGTTTTTGAATACTCGATTTTACAATTTGGGTTTTTGCAGGTGATGGCCTGCTGCAATTTTCGGCGTGAGAAAATCCATAGCCAAGGCTTAACGCGATCGCCTTTGTAAATGACCTGGATCAGGCTGTCTCGGCTTTCAATATGTACCCGCTGTGTGTCTGCTATGGCAATGCCCGACACCGTATAAAAAGCATCACAGTAATTGAAAACTCGTACCGGAATGGTGTCGTATATCAGGCTGTCGCGAAGAGTGGTCACAATGTCTTTCTGTTCATGAATGACTGTTTCGGAATATTGGTCAACGCGACCAGGCTTGATTTTCAGATTGCGGATTTCTGCTAAAATTTCCGGATAAATTTCTTTTAGCTCATCGTATTTCAGTTGAATAGCATCCACTTTTGCGACCAATATCCCGTTGCGGGATTTGTAATACTGTACCTCCTGATTTGCGGCAACAAATGATTGTTCCAGTCGAATGCGATTACTACGTTCGCTCTTGTACATTCTGCCCGTTATAAATGAAATAAAGGCAAACAGAAGCACGATGCAGAGCCAGATCAGATTATTGCGGTTTCGTTTCATTATCGTTGTTGTTACTTGGGCGTTTAGTTTCACTCCAGATGTAAGAGGTGAGAATGGTCATGATTCCTGCAACACAGGCCGATGCAAGAACTTCCATGTTGTTGAGTACAGAAACAAAGGCCAGGATTGCCAGAATAATTCCGGCGATCAGACTGATCAGATATCTTTTGGAGCGTTTCATTTCAATTCTTTTTTTTCTTGTTCTTTCGGATGCTTCGCCACAGGAATAGCCCGCCAATTCCGAGGATCATAAATCCAAGCAATCCGGACTTTTTTTTTCATCATCGGATAAAACCTTTTGCAGATACTCAACAGGAATGGCTTTCAGCATGATCTTCTTTGCTTCGCCAACTGTGATTTTTCCATCTTTGTTGATGTCGAGCGCCGGATTTCTTTCCGCTACAATTGAGGCGGGAATTGTTGCTGACTGAATGATGTAGGTGTCTGGTTTTCCAACAGCAGCAGGCCAGAAGGTAATCATGTACAGATCGTAATAGCTTTTCATTCTTCCGGCGTAGGGTTTGAAATATTTGTACACGTAGTCTAACTGCTTCAGATTGGTCATTTTGAAAAGCAGTTGGGTGCTTGTCCCCAGCCACATGGCTGTGGATGGCATAAACTGAATTAATCCGGTTGCGCGATAGGCTGCACGGGTGTATGGGTCAGAATGATCTCCTTTCTGCTTGTTCACCGCCTGAGCATTGATGCCGCTTTCATGCAGCATGACCACCATCAGCCAGTCCGGATTAATACCAAGCTGATCGCAGACTGTTTTCACTTTTGCTGCAAATGCAGACCGGCTCTCGCCTTTGTTGCATACTATTTTATCTGTCAGTATCATTGCTCAATGATTTTTACATGATTTGAATCTACCCACCGTTCTGTGTTGTCCACCGTCAGAAACTTTATGTATTTCGTTTTGCCGCTCGTTAGGCTGGCTATGTATTCGCCGAGCAACACGTATTTTTCAACGGTACAATAAGGCAGCATTTTCTCATTCAGAATTTTTGCATCCGAAATACTTACAACCATTTTTGCCGGAAATCCCTTCACTGTTTTATCGTAATAATCAAGCGGCTTTTTGAAAGTGACGACTGTTTTTGTATTCGGATATTGCAAAAACATCGGTTTGAAATAGTCGTAAATGTCAACGAAGTCTTTGCTGGATGCAATCCACATGGTGTATGACTTTCCTGCATAAGGTTTGAAAGCGGCAGGCAGGCCCTCTTTCTTAACGATGTATCCGACCTGGATAAACTTGACATTGTTTTTTAGATCGAGTTCCTGCTTGCCGGTGGCATAGCCGATGAAATCACCAGGCTTTGCCTGAAACAAAACATTGTTTCCTTTTGAGCTTTCATACCAGGCTTCATGGTAACTGGCATCTGGTGTTTTGCGCACATACACTTCTTTTTTGGCAACAACCATTTGGTTTTTCTTCGCGAAGTTTACCGCGGGCGCGCCTGCTTTTCCGGGAATGGTTGAAATCAGCGTCATGAGTTTCTGATAGTCTTCGGCGCTGAGTTCGTTCTGCAGATCCTGCATCAGGTCACCCCCGTAGAGCTTGTTGTAGGATTTTATTACTTCATCAAAATTGGTGATGTTCTTTGCGGCATCGAATATTTTGCTGGTATTCGTGCGGTCAAAACTTTTCAGAATGGAAACGCCCGAGGGATTGAAAGCATCGTGAATCACCATTGCCTGCCTGACTTCGGGGCTGTCGTCCGCTTTGAATTCAGTATTTTTTTGCTGTGCATTGGCAATCAGTTTCTTCCCGATTTTGTATAGGAAAAATCCACCCAGGCCAATAACGACACCGCCAACCAACACACGCGCAGGGTGCTGCATCACGTAGTCAATTGCGCGTTCAGACCTGGTTTCGCCGGGAGCCTTTTTCGTATTTTCTTTTTTAGCAGCCATCAGATGAACATTTTTGCCTTGCGGACAAGGCTGGGTTTTTCTTTAATTTTCTTTGAAAAGTCGATGAAGTCCTTTGTGGAAAGTTCCTGGCGTGTGGTCTTCATCAGATCAAACATGGCCCGCAGAATTTCCTTTGCTTCATCAGCGCTTTGCGCTTCAATCATTACTTTGAATTCGAAGGTTTTCATGATGCAAAATCTTTTTTCTTTTCTATGTACTCGAGAATTTCTGCTGCCAGACCCCTGTTGCTCTCAATTTCCGAGAAGATTGTAAAGAGTTCTCCAAGCAACTGGTTGTCGACGCTGTACAAAAACTGACTGATCAGAGAAATCACTTCAGTACGTTTCTGATCTTCTGATGAAATAGGTGCAGACCCGCGTGGATGAGTTACAGGTTGTTCCTCAACGATACCGGATTGATCTGATTTTTCAGGAAGTTGTTTCTGCACTTCTTTTTCGTCAATTCCCATGAGTTCGGCAATTGGCTTACTGAGTTTCTCTTTTCTGATGCCGATGCTTTCAAGAATATCACCGAGCATTCCGGCGTAATACCGAAATTGCTTCTTCTTTTCAAGATCGTCCTGCATGTCATTGTTCTGCGTTTCCAGCTCTTCAATCCGGGCTTTCAGCTCGTCGTTTTCATCAGAAAGTTCTTTTACAATCTCCCTCATTTCCACAAACTCATACTCGCGTCTTTTCTCATCAAATCTGCGTTCCACCATAGCGTTAATCTCCGCCTCTCCTAATCCCTGAAAACTTGGACTGGGGGGCGCTTCGATTTTAGGTCGCAAATCGCACACGTTACCGTCAAGCCACTGGCCGCTATCATTGAACAAATCAACCTTTACGATTTCCGGAGTTTCTGTTTTCACCAGATTGTTGATCTTTCGGTTAAGATTCTCGATTGGCTCCTTCTCTAATAGTTTCTGGCTCCTGTTATCGGATACAATAAAAGCGTTGAAACAGACGCCAATTCCTTTGTCGGTTTCTTTTTTTGCCCGGTCATTCAGGCTTTTCAGAAAATATTTTATGCTGCTTGCTGACATGTTACTTGGGTATTACTCTGACAAATTCAATCAACTGTACTGTGTTTTCCGGATTCACAATTTTGATCATTCCGGTGAATTCCCGTATTTGGGCAAAGGCCTGCATGTTGTAGAACTGATCGGCCTTGTAGATAGCGTTGTCTGCATTGATAACCGTGTTATTTGCGAGCTCTTTTGAAACCAGAAACAGATATTCATTGTATGCTTTGTATTCGTATTCCGGTTCATCCGGTTTGGTGAGAATACTCATTGATTCGAAATGGTATTTCTTGTAACCGCGTTCAAGCATCTGCTGGTTGATATAGGAAAGAATGTACGAGTCCATGTTATTTGATTGCTTTACAATTCAGGTAAATATTTACTGTATAGGGAAGAAAAGTACCTTTGTCGTCCATGGCTGTACCTGCATCAAGATAAAATCCACTGATGCGTGTACCGGGGTTTATTTGCTCCTGAACCGGCAGAAAATCATTGTCTTTTTTTATTGGCAAATTGGAGTAGCCAACCACAAAATGAACCAGATGGACTTCTGCTGAATTGATCATCAGACTGAATTCTCCGACATGCTGTATTTCATGGCCGGTGTCAAGAAAATCTTTTACGGTTGCAAGAATACCCAAACAACGGGTTATGTGCGATGGCAATGGCTGATCGATTGAAATAATCTGACCCTTTTTGGTTACTCTGACCGGCAATATAAAATACCTGCGGAAGTCCATGTTACTGATCGTTTTTGAGTTTGATGTAGATGTTCATTGTGTATGGAAAATCAATTCCGTCGCTGAAGCCTCCATCCGAAAACCGGCCTTCAATGATGCTTCCGCCTGCTTCTATCAGTTCATCTTTGTCAAAAATCATGAAGCGCTCGTTGGTGGATGCACTCTGATTTGTGGCCAGCAGCTTTGTTTCGAAGCCTTCCGGGAAAACTTCCTGCTCAGCAATCCGTAGTTCCAGCGTACTACCAAAGTGCGATTCATCTTTCGGCATAGAAACATAAATCCCTTCAACTTTTGAGTAGAGTTTGTCGGTGGCAGCGGAGAACCTTACTGCTTGTCGCGGTGTCTCCACCTTGACTTTGATCATTTGATATTTGGTCAGTTTCATGACTTTGATTTTTTTACAGGAATGGAAAGGGCTACCAGAGCGGATCACCCTTGCCAGGCCTGCAGAACTATTTAGTACTTGGTCACAGATGTTCCGATCAGAATTGCCTTCATGAACATGTTGGCCGGCGCGTTGGCGCCCCATTCAATGTTCAGTTCCATGGCTTGCTGATCAAGAATTACTTTTGGGTTGTCCATCACAAACAGTCCCTTGCGGATGTTCATGCCGGTGGTGTTGAATACTTCGCACGATGTGGAAGGAATCAGTGTGGTGCCGTTTGCTTTGAACTCAAATTCGCCATTGCGGAGAATTTCAGGAATGATGTCGAAGTTCACTTCAGCCACAGTTCTTGTACCGTCAGCAATTCCGGCCAGCAGAATAATTCCGGCCAGCAACATGATGTTGCCTTTTTCAAGCTTGGCTGAGCTGATGTTGCATTGACCCACAATTTTATTGTCGTCATCTTTCAGCATCTTAACGATCTTACTCGTTGCAATGCTTTTCGTGGTGTAGTAGGCGGCATCAACGGCTTGCAATGTCTTTCCTGCAAGTCCCTGTTGAATTTCCTTCGGCAGCCAGTGAAGTCTTTTTTCAAATTCTCCACGACTGTTCTGCGATCCGCTGCCTGCTGCAACGGTCTGTTTGGTTTGAGCCTGAATTTTACGAACAAATTGTTTGCGTTCGTTCAAAGTGGCGCGTTCGATTGCTCCAAGAAGCTCATCTTCTGAAATGGCTCCGAGCAGGTTGTAGTCGCTTGTTGCGATCTGTCCTAAAGTTAACATGGTTATTTGTTTTTTGGTTACTTGATTTTGTTACAGGATTTGTACTTCCTGGATCTCTTCGTAATCAGCCAGCTCACCCATGTCAGCCGGGGCCGATTCTACATCAATGGTTCTGAGATCAGGATTGTATTCGTTCAGAACAGGAAGTTCTGGATTGTAAGGCGCAATGGCCAGGTTGATCGGATCGCGGAATACTCTTTTCAATGGATCAGCGATGTTGAAGTCGCCGAGACCGCTCAGAATGTCCTTTTTCAGGAACACTTTTACAGTTGAGGCAATACCGCTTGCAGCGACACCGCCTGCGATAAGTTTCAGGTTTTTGTCTTTCAGGAAAATGGCTCCACCGATTCCTGCAGAGATCTGCACAATGGGTTTTACCAGAGCTTTCACCTGAAAGCCGGTTGCAGTCTCATCCAACGGCATTACTTTGTCAATGAGTTTTCCTGCGAGGTTGCCGCCGATCATTCCAATAATGATCAGGCCAGGAGTTTTCAATTCTTCAAAAACTGTTTTTACATCCAGTTTTGGCTTTGTTGTTTTTGCATTTGCAGCCATGACTATCGATTTTTAATTTGTGTTTTTTGTTTATTTATGAGAGCTTGATTGCTTTGATTTTTGCTTTCTGCGCTCTTGCATTTGCCTTCGATTTCTTTTGTTTTGGTGGGGCCTTTTTCTTTGCCGGGGCTTGTGGTCCTGATAAATTCTGAGCGCCCGACGCTTTTTTCTTTCCGCTGAGCACCTTGCTCACACCCCAGACGGCAAGCCCTGCCGCACCAATGGCTATCACAGGATTTCTTGTTACCCAACCAAAGAACCCTCCTTCGCCCGATCCATCATCTCCGGAATCACCCGATCCATCATCGGTGGTGTCTGCATTAAAATCCGGATCTGTTTCCATCATTTTGTCGCCCTCCGCAACATTTGCATCCACGTCCATCTGCAGATTATCGGCTTCATCCTGCGACATAATTCCGCTTTCAACCATAATTTTCAGACAGGATGCAATTACGGGTACTGCGGCGGCCAGAGCGGCGGCGGCGGGTGCTGCACCAAGTCCGGTAAGATTGAATTCGGATTCTGCTGTACCACTGAGCCCACCGGCTTTGCCTTTCAGAATGGCGTTTTTCAGCTTATCGCGTTTGCCTTGCAGTTTGTCCGCAAAAAGTTTTTCAACTTTTGCAACGGCATTTTTACTCTTTTCCCATTTGTCTGCAGTGATGCCTTTTGCAGCTGCCTGTTCTTTCGTTGCATAGCCCCATTTGAGCTTGCTGCCCATCTTTTTGATGTTCAGTTTGAGAGCGAGCAGAAATCCGTTTCGCGCTGCAACGGTCACAGGATTGTAGCGGATAAAGGCTTTCCCACCTTTCTTCACAGCTTCGCCAACTTTTTTAAAAAATCCTTTTTTCGTTGGATCTGCTTTTTTCGCTGCTTTCTTTTCGGCTTTGGCTTGCTTTTTTTCTTTTCGTTTTTTTCCGCCCAGCATACCGAGCAATTCTTCGTCGCTCATATCATCCATTTCTGACCAGTCATTATCGAGACCTTCCAGGTCCGAATTCTCAGGCACGAGGTCCAGTTGATAATGCTTGTTCAGCGCATCTTCGTTTTGTGCAAGAATGGCCAGGGCTTTGTCGCGGCTCGGTGTGTTCCAGTTTTCAATGGCATAATCGAGCATTTTCAGAAATGCAGGCGGATAATCCACATTCTGGATCAGCTGCGGTTTTCCGGCAATGATGTTTCTGGTTTTTACAAGGTGGTCATAGATAGCGCTCAGTCGTTCCTGCTGGCTATCTGCACCAAGATTTTCAAGTCCTTCCAGATCGTTCACCAGATCCATAACATTGGATGTGGTGCCGGAAAGGACGGCTACATTAATTCCGTTCAGGCTCATGGTAAAATCTTTTTTAGCGGTGTATGGTTTTTCGTAATTGAAGCGCGACAGCACACAGTCGATGATGTATTCGCCGCTTCCGCTTTCCTTTGGTACGACGACATAAACATGCTGATACATGCCCTGGTCATACTTTGTAATGCGGAACCGGTGCGCGATTTTGAGGTTTGTAAGAATGGATGAAACAAAAATGGAAAAGCAGTCGCAGTCAATTCCGGTCTCACGTTCCGACCAGCTGCGGCTTGGACGGTGCAATTGTTCCAGCCCTTTCTGGTCCAGTTTATATTGAACATGATTGTAGAGAAAATTCCAGATGTTTTCGCACGTTTCGGCCACAGATCTGCCTTTGAGATAAGTCGCTATTTTCTTTGTGTCATCCAGATATTTCCAAACAACTTTCTTCATCAGCTCAACAGTGTCTTCGACTTCACCATCTTTAATAATGACTCTGTCCTTTTCATCCGGAAATCCGAAGAACTGATCAAACCTGCTTCCGTCCTGAATGGAGCGGTAGCCGCTGCTGATGGATTGTATGGACATCTTGTTGCTCATAACATTTTCTCCGGTTCTGATTCGTAAGAAAGTCCGTTGGCATAAAGCGAATACTGCATTTCAAGCGGAATTGATAGGGCTTCACCAACGGCTGTCATGTCTTTTGTTTTGAATGCGGCAATGATCTGCGGAATCTTTGTCAGCAAGCCGCTGATATATCCGACCAGAATATTCCAGGGTACAGCCACTTCAATAGTGTCAATCTTCGTTTCAGCAAGAGGCAGGATTTTAAACACCTTATTTTCCGGGCGTGAACTGGCAATGTATTTCCCATTTGTTGTCAGGGTTATCACCGGCTTTGTAATGTTCATTGTCGTCCGGGTAGGGTTTGCAACATTGATTTCAGTCCTCACAACCAACCCGCGCATATCAATGGCGTGAACGCGCGGATTGGAGAGCGAGGTAACGACCTTCTCGGATATTTTTTTCATTCCAAGAAGCTTGTAGGTCCCGAGAGCAATTACGCTTAAAATTCCTATTTGGAAAATGGGTTTCATTTTCTGCGGGGTTTTCTGATGAAGTCAATCATTATTTTCACGCCGTATCCTACGAGCGCCGAAACGGCAGCATACAGAGCAACCTCAAGGATCGCCTGCGTTGAAATAGTGGCGAAAATGGGGTTGAGGGAAAGTGCTTTTCCCATTCCCCCGGCCATCCCTGATGCCGTTGATACAATCGAATTTGTTTCATTCTGTGACATATCTTTGCGTTTTTGCCCAATGTCGGGCGGTTAGTGATACAAAGATGTGTCGGTGGGCGGGGTGTGGTTGAGTAAAATTGAGCAAAATTGAACGAAAGTGGGCGAAAATGAAATATTTTTGGCGAAAGTTTCTTTTTAAAATATAGTTTATATATTTGGTGAATTGAAAAACTTCATTTTGGTTGAATAGAGTTTAGAGGACAACCGAAAAGGTATTTAATTAATGACGCTTCGCTGAAGAAACAATTAAAATTGAGAGAAGGATGTATAAAGTAGATGTCGAAAACAAGACTTTAAGGCGTTTGAAAAAAACCACCTTTTTTAATGAGAAATTGAAAGAAAGGTATGATATTCAGGAATGGGTTGAAAAAAATCCAGAAATTATAGAAGATGGTTTAATTATAATTGGAAAGGAAGTTCCTCTTCCTTCTGAAATTCGCATTGATTTACTGGCCATCGATAAAAAGTCAAACCTTGTAATTATCGAATTGAAAAGAGATGATTCAGGAAGAAACATGGATTGGCAAGCAATTAAATATGCTTCCTATGTATCTAATTTAAGCAATTCTGATATTTTCAGACAGTATGCTGAATATTTAAGAACAA
Organism: Bacteroidetes bacterium GWF2_43_63; assembly: GCA_001769275.1. Classification (NCBI taxonomy): domain Bacteria; kingdom Pseudomonadati; phylum Bacteroidota; species Bacteroidetes bacterium GWF2_43_63. The sequence goes on from MEOQ01000001.1 coordinate 9,240, forward strand.
CGGAAGATGAAGCAGAAACATTAATTGAAAAACATATTGAAGCTGAGAATTTTGAAGATCTTAATAATAATCAAAGAATTATATTAGTATCTAAGGATTTTCATTCTGATGTTGTTTCAGCAGTATTATGGTTACGTGATAACGGAATAGAAGTCTCCTGCGTTCGATTTACTCCATATATTGATGAGAAGGGCGATTTGTTTATTGCTCCGACAAAAATGATTCCTTTGCCTGAAGCAGAGGATTACTTGATTAAAAAAGAAAAAAAGCAAAAGGAAGTACGTCAAAAAAAATCAAGTTCGTTTTCTTTGGAAAAGAGTGAATATAAGGACGAACATCTTAAAATGGAAATTGTTTCATCATTAAACAGAAAATCCGATCTTATTCCAAGAGTAATTGTTTTTTTGGAGATCATTGTTGAATTTGACAGAAAATTTGGCAGAGAAGAATTAAAAATTAAACTATTTGAAAAAGGTATTGGAGAAGACATTGGACAGGCAGGTAGGTATTTGAGCAATATATCACAGTTTTTAACAAAAAAGTCAAATCCTCATTTTCGGCAAATAATTAGTTTTGATACAGGTGGAGAGATTGGTCAAGTTAAAACTAATTATTATGTATTAAATGAATATAGAAGTCTGCTAAAAGAAATTTTAAACGAGGTGAGAACTAATAGTCCTGTACAATAATTTGTTTAAAGAGATATTTTTCGGCGCTATTTTGAGGTTCAATTATTTGTGATTTCATAAACCATTATTGCGCGTCTTTACAATTGTGATGTAAATAGAGCAATATATTAACTATAAAGAAAACATATATATTATTGAACAAAGCATTTAAGCATAAACATGCTTGATTATTTTGCTTTAATTGAATGGTTTTTTAAACCTTGCAATAAAGCCTCTGTCATATATTTAAATTCTTAAAGAATAATCATTTCAAATACAACTTTATTATGATAAAGCAATCTTTCAAGTCAATAACCTTGCAACGGACCCCCTGCTATGGGTCTTGTCCTGTATTTTCGCTGGTTATCTTTTCAGATGGGCATGTGCTATATGATGGAGAGCACTTTGTTTCTGAAAAAGGCAAACATTCCTGGACTATCGATGCAGAAGCTATCTCTGCACTAAATGAAGCTATCTGGAAACGTGGGTATTTTACAATGATTGAACAGGCTGAAGCTGAAGAGGTCACCTGCCTCCCGACCTGTGTTACGTCTGTACTTTTGGAGGATGGGAAATACAGAGAGATAAATCACGATTACGGATGTAATAAATTTCCAAAGAAACTGGATGCATTCGAAAATAAAACAGAAAGAATAGCCGGCGCCAAGGAATACATTGGAAAAGTTCAGTTTTCCGAATAACTATCAAAATAATTATCCGGCTCATCCAAAAATTCATAGATCATTTTCACCTGCCATGCGAGCAAAGGACGGCGGGTAAGTTTCAGTTTCTTTTCTATTGGCTTTATCCATTTGCAGAATGTGTTGTAGCAAATTCCGTATTCTTGTGCTAATTCCTTTTTGGTTTTCACGACTTTTGACATGGCATTATTGTTTTTTATCAAAGATACGTGAACATCTGTAAAATGTTGCTACCACTGATTTACATTCTGTTTCGTGCTGCTTTTTGCTGTAGATTGCAAAGTAAAAGGCCACCTGATGGGTGACCTTTTGGGGGTGTGATAAGCTGAAAGAGATCGTCAGAAATCGTCGATGCCGAACTTCTTGGTAAGTTTGCTCATGTCATCGGCGACCTTACTGTCAAGCATTTTTGCATAGATCTCGGTCATTTTAATTGAGCTGTGGCCAAGCATTTTCGAAACACTTTCAATTGGAATACCATTATTCAGTGTTATTGTAGTTGCAAAAGTATGTCTGGCGATATGCGATGTAAGAGGTTTTGTAATGCCACACAAGTCAGCAACTTCTTTAAGATAAGCGTTTAGCTTCTGGTTCGAAAGATTTGGAAGCAACGATTGATTTTTGAGGCAGTATTCATGATTTTCGTACTTCTCAAGAATTTGAAGAGCCTGGGGCAACAAGGGCACATGACAGTCCATATCCGTTTTTGTTCTTTTGGCCATTACCCAAACTTGTCCATCCTCCTTGATTTCGAGATCAGATCTTTTCAACCTCATCAGATCTGAATAAGCATAACCAGTGAAACAACCAAAAAGAAAAATGTCAGCCACCTGTTGCAGCCGTGGAGTTGGGAACTGTTTGTTTCTGATGGCCTTTATTTCTTCTTCGGTCAAGAAACCCTTATCTACTTTTTTCACACGGAGCTTCACATTAATAAACGGGTCAGTTCTAATAAGGCCGCATCCTACAGCGTGCCGGATTATCTTTTTAAAGTTTTTCACGTATTTAATAGACGTATTGTGGTTGCAATTGCGCACAACTTTAAGGTACGTCTCATATTTGAGAATAAACTGTTGGTCAATTTTTCTCAACGGCATGTCCTGTACCTTATACTCCATTTGCATGTAGTCAATCAGATGCTTAAGGCATGTTTCATAACGTTCATAGGTAGCCTTCGAAAAGTCTTTGCCGACAAGCTTCTGTACATTTTTGTTGTGCTCAGAAAATAATTTGACGACGGTTTTTTCATCTTCATTGATTCCCAGATATGAGTTTCTGATTTTTCTGGCAGTCATTTCGATCATTTCTTCCCTGAGAGCAGAAATATGTTCTTCTACCTGCTTTCTGATGTGATGCATGTAATTGTTGATTTCGCGGGCTTCATTGGAGATTCCAAGGGCTCCGTTTTTCTCTGTACTCCATAATTCCGGCCTGATATTTCTCATAATGGCCAATTCAGCGAACGACGAGTCCACTTTGATTCTTAAGTAAATCGGGGCTGTCCCGTTCCTAAGAAGTTTTGTTCTTTTGATGTAGAACGAAAGAACGATTCGATTTCTGGTAAGCATAATACCTCCTTTTTTTAATGATTAAAAATACAACAAGCCGTTCTTCAAAGCAAGTGCAATCTGCTGTATTTCAGCGCATAAAAATCATTTCAGGTGGACTAAGTCCTCTTAATGCAAGTCCACCTGGAATACCACCGGATTTCTTCGTATTAAGACTTATTTTGCAACTTTGCAAAAACAAGAAAGTCGCATTTGGTGCGACTTTCAGGACTTTTCTTTAGTTTGCTAAGTGTACTCAGCGGAGAGACAGGGATTCGAACCCTGGGACCCTTGCGGGTCAACGGTTTTCGAGACCGCCCCGATCGACCACTCTGGCATCTCTCCTTTTTTTCGCTTGGGAGCGCAAATTTACGGATTATTTTTATTCAGTACGTTTTTTTCGATCCATCGCCTGCCCCAGCCCGATTTGAGATACTTCTCGCGCTTCATGGCTCTTGATTTTTCATCATACTCTTCAAGATGAATTCGCACCCATGGCCTGAAGGCCTTTGTCCATGTGCTTTTTCCGGCGTTGTGCGCTTTCAGTCTTTCATCAGGCTGAGCACTCATGCCTACATACAACCTGGCGGTCGGTATGCTTTTTAAGACATAAACGTAGAATTTATCCATGATTTTCTTCGGTTTTTGGCGTGATGTCAAGTGTACCCACTTGACAAACGCCAGCACGTTTGATGCGGAGCATCATCACGTGCCGAGACCGCCCCGATCGACCACTCTGGCATCTCTCCTTTTTCCCGCTTGGGAGCGCAAATTTACGGATAATTTTTATTCAACACGTTTTTTCGTTCCATTGCTGGCCAAAGCTATAATCGAGTACTTCCGCGGAAAAAACGAAAACGCTCATGAAGTGGATGTGATTGTGATGGCAAAGCTACCGGCAATGGGAGGTTTGAAAGACTCGAAGTGTCTTTTATATAACCATCAAACTCAATTAAGAAACAAATCAAATAAATTAAATTTACTCGGCTGACAATCCCCCAATCAACCCCTCAACCACCTCCAGCTCCAATCCCGTCAGCAACACAATATCCTCAACACAGTAACCAGCGTAATGCAATATGATCGCTTCGCGCTTTGTCTCTATGTTTTCCGGATCCTGTAATACCGGAATGGTAAGATTAAACCCACACACAGCGCAGGAATACAGGCTTCGGCCATTCACTGTTCCTTCTTCGCTGAAGTTTTCAGCCTTGCATTTTGGGCAGTACATAATGTTTCGCAATTATTTCGGGCTGGCTAATGAAAACCATGCCACAGCGATATTCATAATAAATTACCAGGCTCTTCTTCTGGTTTTGCGGGGTCTGTAATTGTCTTCTTCGATTATATTTGCGTTGAATGGAACCTCTTTTTGATAAACAGTCTTCCACATATCATATTCCGCCCTTGACAGCTGTTTCTCCGCATAGGCGAGTTCAAGCTTGTTCAGCTTGTTCAGCGTGGTGGGTTTGTCGGATTTAGTCTTTTTAGCAGCGGTCTTTGCGGGTGTGGCTTTAGCAGCTGTGGCCTTTTTGGCCGGGGTTTTTGCAGCGGCTTTTTTGGCTGGAGCTTTAGCAGTGGTCTTTGCAGTAGTTTTTTTCATGGATTTGTTGAAATAGGGTCGCAAAGATAATAATGTTTTGGTTTGATTGATAAAGGTTTAACAGGATGTGGTTTTGCACAAATATATCTTTATGGCGTGTGTTTTTTTGAAGGGGTACTGTTTGGTCTGGAAGAGTCACAGATCAGACGGAATTTAAAATAATTCTCGCTAAAGCAAAAATTAATAAGCATAGAAAAACACCCAGAAAGTAATTTTCCAAATTGACACCAAGTTCAGTTAGAGTCCTTTATTTGCCAATAACCTCATCTTTTAGATTTGTTTTGCATCGTCTCAACAGCCATCTTATTGTTCCCCCTAATTTTTCTATGATTGCGCACATAAAATGCAGATTATAAATTTGGCAATTGTCCCATATTCATCTGATTTTTCTTCATTTTAGCAAGGTCCTATATTTTATATTTTAAAGCACTGATGGCTATACTCCCATCTCTGATTCTGCCGTCTTTCCCTCCATCAGCGCTGTCCACGAAATGCAGTTAAGCACGCCGCCGTCGTCGGCAATGTCGTTGCAATCGAGTTGTTTGATGGTGCAGTCTTTGAAAATTTCTTCGAATATGTACATCGCTGTTTTATCCTCGTCGATATTATATGCCGGAAGCAAAATCAAATTCTCTATTTGCAGATAGTTTATGTAAATGCCGTTTGCCTGCAGATTGGTGCGGTTTCCATAGGGGTTGTATGGAATTTCAATCGTATTCAGGCCGCTGCTGTGAATGGCTTTGTTGAACGCATCTTTGTATCCGCTGTCTTCGCGCACATTGTTGTTTACAATGATGGTCGCCTCATCGGCAAAGCGCACCAGTCCATCGGCATGACCAAACATGTCTTTGGGGTGGGTCGGTAAAAAGAAAATCCGTTCCACTTCGAGCAGGCGGCAGAGTTTGTTTTCCAATTCATCGCGGCTGTAGTTTGGATTCTCCTTAAAGACTTTATCGCACATAAAAACCTTGTCGGATGAATGGACAATATTGCCACCATCAACAATCAGGTCGGATTTTTCAACAGAGATCGGAATATTTTGAAGGATTTTTTCCACATCCGATATTGATTTTTGTTTCTGTTTTCTGCGCAGATAATCGGGGTTGTAGGTGAACTGAACAAAGCGGTCAGCACTCACCTGAACCGGCATGTAGTCGCGCGCCCAGATATCTTTTGTTGGTGACAGAAATTGGAGAACAACGCCGTGTCGTTTCAGCAATACTTCGAGTTTTTCGTAAAACGCTTCGACTTTGATGGGCAAAGAGTCGGCGAGATAAAGGGTGTTTGTTTTATTGTCGGGTATCATAACAGCAAAGGTAATATTCTGCGCTGTTTATTTTTCATTGAAAGTAATATAGAATGCGTCTTTAGTAATTTCAATAAATAATTGTTTGTTGAATGGTTTATTTTATTCTGCTAAGTTTTTTTATGGTTGTTTGATTGCATTGTGTTAAGCTTTTTTTAGCCACCGGGTTGTTGGGAACTCAATTCAATTACCCCCATAGATTTTTTATTTTATACATTTGTTTGGAATGAGCCAATACGCTTTTCTGTAAAAATGAATGGGAAATTTAAAAACGGAGTTTTTTATCTAACACGAATAACATGACAGCACCCGAAGCCAGTACAACTACGCTCAATTTACTCTCAGCATTTGCAGACCGCACAAAAAGAAAGATTATTGCAACCGAAGCTGCATATCCCTCCAATGCTGCGGAACGCGTTGTTCATCACAAAAGAACCTTTTACATGCCAGCGAATGCCGAACAACAGTGTTTTTTGGCGGGTTACAGCGATCCGAAAAGTTTTGAGGAGAATGCAGTTTTTTTTGGCGTATTTTTTCCGGTAACTGCATCGCGCACACAAACACTTCATATTCGGAGAAAAAGTTTTTTGGATAATTTGAGTTTTTCGTTGCGTAAAAGGCGATTGACTTCCGGGAACACTGATTTGGATTCTGCGGCTGTAATCACAGGCACAGACCGCGATTTCATCCTTGAAATATTAAAAAAACCAGATGCGGTTGACGTGATTAAGCAGATTCTTAAGCTGCCGGATGTTTTCAATGTTGGATTGAATGCGGTCGACTTAAGCTTTGTTCCGGCGTTTGAGCAACAATCGAACGTAGGTGTTTTCACGCGGCAGAAATGGGTGATGGATGCTGATACGATTGAAAATTTATTTTCGAAAACAGAAAAGTTGCGCAAAGAAATCCAGAAATAAAAAAGTTTTATGCCTGTTCAAAAAATCTGTCCCCGCTGTAAATCAGACTTTTTGTGTCAACATGAAAACATCTCACAGTGCGCTTGTTCGAAAATATCGATCAATGAAAAAGAGATGGAATTCATAAAAAAACAATACAAGGATTGTTTGTGTGTGAAGTGTCTGCAGGAGTTGAAACTAATGCAAACATAGACACGCTGGGCGTAGTCTTTACAAATGTAATTGCTGGGTTTAGTCTCCAGCCTAAACACAACAGATTATTTCTTTTTGACTACGCCCAGCCTTTGATTCATAGCGCAAAATTGTCGGACGAAAATCGCTGCCATCCTGAGCCACACCGCTGTCATCCTGAGTGATGAAATAAGCAGCATTGCTTGTGGCCAAGCTTCATCGTATCGAAGGAGACAGCGACCGGGAAATCAACCGCGGCGACGTATAACTTCTTTTGATTGAATACAAAATGGAGTTTTCCGAAATACCATTTGCTAAGCCAGACTCACCCTAAAAGCAATATTTTTTTATTTGCATGGTTGCATCTTTATCGCCGAGCGACTCCGCTTTTTTGAAGTCGACACAGGCATCTTCTTTCTTGCCCATGCGTATCTCGCACAGTCCCTTGTATTCAAATGCCTTTGCATATTTTGGATTGAACTGTGCTGTCAAAATAAAATCGTCCAATGCTTCCATGATTTTATCAAGATTGAATTTGGCCATACCCCGGTTGAAATAATAGTAATAAACGGTTGTATCTAGCATGATGGCTTTATCGAAATCAGCTATGGATTCGTTCAGCTGTTTGGTTTCTGAAAGCACCATGGCGCGGCTGAAATAATTGTCGGCCACATCGGGCGCAATCTGCACCGCTTTGTTCAAATCTTCGACAGCGCCAGTTGTATTTCTCATGCGCATTTTTGATAATGCTCTGCGTTTATAATAATCAAAATTGGTGGAATCGATTATAATTGCTGCATTGTAATCATTGATGGATCCTTCGGTATCGCGGGTTTCGGTTTTAATTATTCCGCGATAAAAATAATATTTTGACTCGTTCGGATTTCTCTCAATCGCTTGAGAAAAGTCGCGGATGGCTTCGGTGAAATAACGCATTTCAGCTTGTGAAAGTCCATGATTGAAATAATATTCAGCGTTGGAATCGTCGAGCGCAATTGCTTTATCGAGATCGACAATGGATCCTTCAAAATCTTTCAGATTGTGTTTTGCAAAAGCACGACCGGAATATGCTTCAGCTGACTGCAAGCCGAGTTCAATAGACTTATTGAAATCAGTCAATGCTTCTTTGAACAGTTTTGTTTCGTTGTACAATGTTGCACGAAGCAGATGCGCATCGGCAAAATCGGATTTAATAGTGATTGATTTTGAAACATCGGAGAGAGCTCCATCTTTATCATTCAGCTTCACTTTTGCGGTGGCTCTGTTGTAGTATCCGAGCGATTGTCCGGAATCAAGTTTTACCATCATGTCGAAATCAGACAAGGCGCTGGAATAATCATTCAGTTGCATTTTGGATAGACCGCGATATCGATATGCCTGAACGTATTTTGCATCAGAAAGAATGGCGTTGGTGAATTCGGATGAAGCACTTCGAAAGTCGCCGGCTTTATATTTTAGTAATCCTGCATCGAAGGATTCCTGCGGAGTTTGGGCAATCACCAATACTGTAATAAATTGTAACAGGAGGATACTTAATATTCTCATGTGGTGGGGATTTCCGAGCTTCTACGGACTGATTTACTGAATGTTGCCTTTTTAATACTTATTTAAGATGTTTTTTATCAGCGGGTTAGTTTCATGCATAACTCACAATGCACATAGAGCCGAAGGCATCAAAGAATGCTGCGACCGTGTCACGTTTTACGTGAAGCACCATCCGATGTCCCGTAGGGACAACATATTGGTAGCGCTGGGCAACGCCCCGGGGAAAAGGTGTGCGACATGTCATCACGTGAAACGTGACAAGCTGTTTTACGTGAAGCTCATTTGAATTGGAAGGTCACGCGTCGGAGACGCGCGCCCAATGTCAGTCGCGGCCGTTGTTGCAAACCTCTCTGCGTCTGTCTGTGAGAATAAAATATAATCAGCGTTACTCCGCGTCTGTTTAAGGTGCTTTCGTGGCAAACTTCTCTGCGCCTTTGAGCTCTCTGCGCGAAACCTATGTTTTTTCTCTGCGCCTTTGCGATCTCTGCGCGACCCCCCCTGAATCAGTCTTCATCGCAGATGAAGCTGATTCGAATTAGCGTTCATAACTCCACCGATGCCGAGCAAAATATTTCGCGTGCATAAGCGTTCATTCGCGGAAGAAAAGAAGAAGGTCACGCGTCAGAGACGCGCGCCCAATGTCAGTCGCGGCCGTTGATGCAAACCTCTCTGCGTCTATCTGTGAGAATAAAATTTAATCAGCGTTACTCCGCGTCTGTTTATGGTGCTTTCGTGGCAAACCTCTCAGCGTCCCTTCGCTCTCTGCGCGAAACCCATGTTTTTTCTCTGCGCCTTTGCGATCTCTGCGCGATAATCTCTGCGGACTATTTACGCCTCTTTCGAGGAAACAATAGCAACGATATTCAAAATGGTATCCACTGCTTTCACCATGGTTTCAACAGCCACGAATTCATGTTTGCCGTGAAAATTATGTCCGCCTGCAAACAGATTGGGGCAGGGCAGTCCCATGTAGCTGAGCCGGCTTCCGTCGGTTCCGCCACGGATGGGCTTCACATCGGGAGGAACACCTACATTGCGCATGGCTTGCATGGCGACTTCCACTACATGAAATACCGGTTCAATCATCTCGCGCATGTTGTAATACTGGTCTTTGAGTTCCAGCACAAATACGTCTTTTTTGTATTTTTTATTCAGATATTCGACAATATCTTGCATCTGTTTTTTGCGTCGCTCAAAAATGGTTTTGTCGTGATCGCGAATGATGTACGAAAGCTCTGCCGCTTCTACGGTTGCAGTTAGTCCGGTCAAATGGAAAAACCCGTCGTAATGCTCTGTAAACTCTGGTCTTTCATTCACAGGGAGCATTGAAATAAACTCAGTTGCAAGAAGAGAGGCATTGAGCATTTTATTTTTTGCATATCCCGGATGAATATTGTTTCCTTTGATTGTAATTGTTGCAGCAGCAGCGTTGAAATTTTCATATTCCAGCTCGCCGGGGCCGCCTCCATCCAGGGTGTAAGCAAACGATGCCCCGAATTTATTAACATCGAAATGATCTACCCCTCGCCCGATTTCTTCGTCAGGCGTAAAAGCAATACAGATTTTGCCATGTTTGATCACCGGATGTTCCATCAGATATTCAACGGCGGTCATTATTTCAGCAATGCCGGCTTTATCATCGGCGCCCAGCAAGGTGGTGCCATCAGTGGTGATTAGGGTTTGGCCTTTGTAGCGCAATAAATCGGGAAAATCAACAGGGCTGAGAATAATGTTTTTTTCTGTATTGAGCGTGATGGGGCCACCGTCGTATCCTTCGATAATCTGTGGCTTCACGTCATTTCCGGGCATGTCGGGCGATGTGTCCATGTGCGCAATAAAACCCACGGGAGGAATGTCGCGGTCGATGTTTGACGGGATCGAAGCCATAACATATCCGTTTGCGTCGAGCGATACATCGGTCAGTCCGAACGTTTTAAGTTCCGTTGCGAGTGCATTCGCCAGTACCAGTTGTTTGTTGGAACTGGGGGTCGATTCGCTGTTTGGGTCGCTTTGAGTATCAAGTGCCACATAACGCAGAAAACGGTTGAGTAAAGTCTGTTTCATATCAACAGGAATTAATTCTTTATCAAAAATACAAGTTTCTGCGGAATGGAGCAATAAAATTGTTAATCTGGCTGTTTCAAATACCAAACGTCAGCGCAGAAACATCATTCCAACGTCCGATAGCGACATCGGAGCGGGAGGACGTGGAACCGTTGTTTCTGCTATTGTTACGACGGTTCCATGTCCCGGCATCAAAGCAAATCGCAACCTCATAACGATGCCGGAACGGTGGAATGTCGTAACAAAGCTTTGCCGTACGGCAGCATGTCAAACACACTTTTTCCTTCTTCATTTCCCAAACAAATATTACTTTTGAGAAAATTATCAGCTAATCAAAAAAAACGATATGGAACTTTTTGAAAAACAAGTATATACCGCACGCCGCGAACGCCTGATGAAAAGCGGGCTCAAAGGCATTGCCCTGTTCATCGGCAACACCGAATCACCCATGGACTATCCTTCCAATGGATATCACTTCCGTCAGGACAGCAATTTTTCCTATTTCTTTGGGCTTGACATTCCCGACATGGTTGGTGTCATTGACTTTGACGAAGGAAGGCAACTTCTTTTTGCCAACGATGTTGATATTGAAGATATCATCTGGATGGGCCCGCAGCCTGCTGTGAAAGACCTTGCTGCTAAAGTCGGAATCACCGAAACACATCCGTTTGCTGAGATTGAAACCTATCTTGCAAAAGCGAAAAGCCAAAACCGACCCATTCATTTTACCCCGTCATACCGCGCCGAAAGCAAGATTAAGCTTAACAACTGGTTGGGTATTCCGTTCGGAGAAATGAAAACAATGGCCAGTGTTGATTTGATCAAGTCGGTGGTTTCGTTGCGCGCAATTAAGGAGCAGTGCGAGATTGACGAACTTGAAGTGGCTGCAAAAATTGGTTATGAAATGCACATGATTGCATTTCGTCACGCAAAACCGGGTATTGTTGAACAGGAAATTTGCGGATTGATGGAAGGCGTTGCTTATCAATACGGCAAAGGACCTTCGTTTCCAATCATCCTGTCGGTGCGGGGCGAAACATTGCACAATCACAACCACTCGAATGTGATGCAGGCCGGACAAATGCTTCTGAGCGATGCTGGGGCGCAAAGCAACAAATATTACACATCCGATTACACCCGCACCATGCCGGTGAACGGAAAATTCAACGAGCAACAAAAAATGATTTATCAGATTGTGCTTGATGCAAATAATCATGCGCTGTCAATCACAAAACCCGAAGTGACTTATCAGAGTGTGCATCTCTCGGTGTGTCGCGTCATTGCAGAAGGTCTGAAAAATGCCGGTCTCATGAAAGGCAATGTGGAAGAAGCGGTGAAGGCTGGAGCACATGCCATGTTTTTCCCGCATGGTCTTGGTCACATGATGGGCATGAATGTGCACGACATGGAAGACCTGGGCGAAAATTATGTCGGTTACGACGATGAAGTAAATCGCATTGATCAGTTCGGCACGGCGTATCTCCGCATGGGACGCCGCCTGAAGGCAGGTCATGTGATGACCGATGAACCAGGCATTTATTTTATTCCGGAACTCATCGATCAGTGGAAAGCTGAAAAGAAATTTGAAGATTTTATCAATTATTCCGAAGTGGAAAAATTCAAAACCTTTGGAGGAATCCGCCTTGAGGATGACATTCTGGTGACAGAAGGCGGTTCACGTTTCATCGGTAAGCGGCTTCCAATAACCATTTCGGAAGTTGAAGAAGCAATGAAGAAATAAATCAACGAAATAAAACGACACACTATGTTTAGCGGAATTATAGAAACCATGGGCGAAATCACAAAAGTAACCCGCGAAGGAAGCAATATTCATTTCACTGTAAAATCGGATCTGACCAAGGAATTGAAGATTGATCAGAGCATGAGCCACGATGGGGTTTGTCTCACGGTGGTGAAAGTTGACAAGAAAGCAAAAGAGTATGTTGTAACAGCCATTGATGAAACACTCAATAAAACCTGTCTGCGCAACTGGAAGAAAGGCTATGAGGTGAACCTGGAGCGCAGTATGAAAGCCGATGGTCGCTTCGATGGGCACATTGTTCAGGGACATGTCGATCAAACAGCCACTTGTCTTAAAGTTGAAACCTTTGACGGTAGCTGGAAATATCATTTTGAATACGACCCGAAGCTGAATAATTTCACGGTAACCAAAGGTTCAATCAGTGTGAATGGCGTTAGTCTTACAGTGGTTGACAGCAAGCCCGGCAAGTTTTCTGTTGCCATTATTCCTTACACTTTCGACAACACCAATTTCCACAATTTCAAAAAAGGAACTGTGGTGAATATTGAATTCGATGTGCTCGGAAAATATATGCAGCGCCTCATGGAGCAATACAAACAGGCGTAAGTCGATAGGCGTAAGGCATAAGAAAGGCGTAAGGATTTAGGTGAAAGCTTAAGGCGTAAGAGATTGTTAATAATAAACAGAAATAAAATGGCAATTCAAAAATTTGAAGACATAATCGCGTGGCAGAAAGGCCAGGACTTTGCTTATGAAATTTATCTGGAGTTTAAAGATTTGAGAGATTTTGGATTCAGAGACCAAATACGTAGGGCTGCAGTTTCGATTTCCAACAATATTGCAGAGGGCTTTGATCGCAGGACTGATGCTGATTTCGCTAGATTTATCTATATAGTAATTGGCTCTTGCAGTGAGGTAAAATCAATGATATATCTTGCTGCAAGATTAAATTATATTGAAAAAGAAAAATCTCAGGTACTTCTCGAACAAGCCAATGAAATCTCAAAGATTTCTCGTGGATTAGTAAAATCACTAACTAAGAAGTAGCGATCCTAACGCCAATTTACTTATGCCTAACGCCTAACGCCTTATGCCTTTTTCTCATCCTCGAAAAATTCCTAAGCTGCTCTACGCCCTCGATGACGGGAGCTATTACGACCATCGCTATCTCGAAGCGGTGGGTCGCAGCGGCAATGATATTGTGCGTTTGAAGCCTTCAGATTTCATTCCATTGCCAGAAGGTTCTGAAATATTTTTATTGCAGGGACATTCCGCGATCGGCTTTAACAGCCGTAAGAACGAGATGGAAGTTTTGCAAAACAAAACCGCGCTTAGTGCATTTATCTCGCCGGCACACACGCAGACCTATCTTGCTGCATCGAAGCAAAGAAGGGATGCCGTTGTATTACCGCTCTATGCCTATTCAGCCGTTGGTTTTCTCGACAACAAATTGTGGGCGACTGCCGTGCGGGTCGATCCGGATATAAGACAGGACTGCGAGCAATTTAATCAGGAACTGGTAGAAAAAAACGTTGTTGAAGTTAGAAAGAAATTTCCTAAAAACCGACTTCTGGAGCACATTGCACATTGTGCAACGGTGTATTATTGTCCGGCTGCACGCAACTTTTTTCTATATCGCTGGGAAGCTCCGCTGCCCACAAGTCCTGCCTGTAATTCCCGTTGCATTGGTTGTATTTCGTGGCAGCCTAAATCGTCGGGCATCACGTCGCCGCAAAACAGAATTACCTTTGTGCCAACCCCTGAGGAAATTGCAGATTTGGCGGTTTTTCATATTGCTCATGCGCCCGATCCCATTGTGAGTTTCGGCCAGGGATGCGAGGGTGAGCCACTACAGGTGTGGGAAACAATTCTGGAGTCAATTAAGATCATGCGTTCGAAAACAAAGGACGGTATCATTAATCTGAACACCAACGGAAGTAATCCGATGGCCATCGAAAAGCTTATTGATGCTGGCCTCGACAGCATTCGAATCAGCATGAACAGTGCTCAGGAAAAGCTGTATAATTTGTATCACAATCCAACCAATTATTCATTTTCCGATTTGGCCGAAAGCTGCAAGGTGGCTCGCAGAGCTGGAAAATGGGCGTCGCTGAATTATTTTGTTTTCCCCGGAGTAACGGATACACTTGCTGAAACCGAAGCTCTGTGCCGTTTTCTGGATGAGAACAATCCAACCATGATTCAATGGCGCAACTTTAATATCGATCCGGATTTGTATGGTAACATCGCCAGGGAATTTACCGGCGATGCGCGCGGTGTGGCTGCTCTGATTGAAATGATAAAAACGAAATATCCAAAAATGTATAACGGATATTTTAATCCGGGTGTTGCAATTCAGAAAAAGTATTTGTCGCTTTGATTGTTACCCCTCGAAAGGTTTCAAATCCTTCGAGGGGTAGTCAATTACATTGGGCGCGCGTCTCCTGACTGCAGCGTTTTACGTTGACGCGTGACCATAACTCACCCACAAGCCATTCGAAGAACGTAAGCAGGTTTTAACAAGTCGCACTTCGATACAATGTAGTCTCATGGAGTATGATGCTGAATGCTTCATCACTCAGTGTGACAGATATATTTAGCCCACTGTCATTCTGAGAACACCAGCAAAACGCGTTTTGCAACCTAAATAAAAAATGACACAAAAGCTGCTGTCACGCTGAGCCCCGCCGCTGTCACATTGAGCGGAGTCGAAATGTCGATAGCGGGGTAAACTCCGTCGAAGCGTTGGCAGCGAAAATCAACAACAAAAAGTCTGTAGTATAAGATGAGATCACGGCTCGGAGACCGGGAACTCCATTAGACTTTTTTGTTGATTTTCAGAATTTTAAGCACTTGTGTCATTAGCAGTGTTTGAATATCAGACTTCGAAAAACATAAGACTTCAAATGTATCGAAGAACGACCGTGGGTTTTGTTCGTACTGTGCGATTTCGAAAAAAAAAGGCCACATCGCTGTGACCTTTTTTCAATCATGACAAACAGTAATTATTGTCTAACGACTTTCTTCTCTGGCGCGGATATGTTATCCGTGACGGAGATTCATTTATTGTCGCACAATTCTAACGACTTCATTTCCAATTCTAAGGAAATACACACCTGCCGGATACACGCCCAGATCGAATTCTTTCTTCTGCGTCGATCCGTTTAGGTTATTGTATAGTCCTCTGAACAGCAACTTCCCTTTAGCATCGGTGAGTTCAACAATCGCATCAGCATTTGCTCCGCTTTGGATTATATAAATCATTCCATCTGCCGGATTCGGGAAAACGCTGAATACAATATTTCCATTTTCATCAATCGCATCGCAAGGCTCAATGGTAATGCTTATTGTATCAGCTGACTCACATCCGTCATTCACGGTAACACTCACGTCAAATGTGCTAACACCATGTCCGGTTGAATCAACGGTAAAAGTTTGTCCTGTTGCAGCTCCTTCGCTCCAGAGATAGGTGGCGCCTGTGTTTCCGGCATCAAGAACGATAAATGCATCAGCACAAATGGTGGTGTCGTTTCCTAACCAGACAACTGGAGTTGGATTCACCGTCAATTCAAGAATGTATACACTATCGCATCCTGTCTGGGTTTGCAGACTGTCGTAATAGATTCCTGCAGTTGAGTAATTTGCGGAATGCCAGGTATAGACTTCGCCTTCACACATTGTGTGTGTTTCAGTAAATTCATAAGTTGAGTTAACTGTGAGTTCTAAAACAAACACACTGTCGCAACCAGTCTGGGTTTGCAAACTATCGTAATAAGTTCCAGCAACAGAATAATCGTTTCCACGCCATGTGTATATATCTCCCTGGCACACTTCGACTTCGCTCAGTGTGACATAGGCGGGATTTACGGTGAGATTCAGTACAAATATACTGTCGCAGCCAGTCTGGGTTTGCAGACTATCGTAATAAGTTCCAGCTACAGAATAATCGTTTCCGCGCCATGAGTAAATTTCTCCATTACATACTTCGACTTCGCTCAGTGTGACATATGAAGGATTGACGGTGAGATTCAGTGTATAAACGCTGTCGCAACCGTTCACTGTAGAGTATGATGCATTGTAAATTCCACCGGCTGTGTAGGTGTTCCCATGCCATGTGTAACTATCACCATTGCACATTGAATGACTTTCATTGAACGCAAAAGTTGGATTTACGGTCAGATTCAGTACAAACACACTGTCGCAGCCAGTCTGGGTTTGCAGACTATCGTAGTAAGTTCCGGCAACAGAATAATCGTTTCCACGCCATGAGTAAACATCTCCCTGACACACTTCGACTCCGCTCAGTGTGACATAGGCGGGATTTACGGTGAGATTCAGTGTATAAATACTGTCGCAACCACCCGATGAAATGTACGATGCAGTAAAAGTGCCTGAAGAATTGTACGTGTTTCCATGCCATGTGTATGTTTCTCCGTCGCAAATACTGCTGTTTTCGGTAAATGCAAATCCTGCAACTTCAGAAAGAGTCAGCTCATAAATGCTGTCGCATCCGTTGATGGTGTTGTAGTATTTGGTATAAACACCGGGTGTTGTGTAAGTGGTTCCATGCCAGATGTACGCTGATCCCTGACAAATGGAATGACTTTCATTGAAAAGATACGAAGGTGTCACTGAAAGATTCAACGTGTAAATACTGTCGCATCCGTTTACAGTTGTGTATGCAGCTGTATAAATGCCTGGCGTTGAATATATGGTCCCATGCCAGATGTAGCTATCTCCCTGGCAAACAGAATGGCTTTCGCTGAAAGCGTATTGTGGATTTACAGACAGGTTCAGGGTGTAAACACTATCGCAACCCGTTGAAGAAACATAAGCTGCGGTATAAATTCCCGCAGTATTAAAAGTGTTTCCATGCCAGGAATAACTTTCGCCAATACAGATGCTGTGATCTTCGGAAAACGTATAGCTGGTAGTTTCTGTGAGGTTCAGGGTATAGGTGCTGTCACATCCGTTTACAGAAGTGTAGTTTTTTGTATACACACCAGGAGCTGAATAAGTTGTTCCGTGCCATGTATAACTTGATCCCTGACAAATTGCGTGATTTTCGCTGAAAGCATAAGTTGGACTCACGGTCAGATTAAGCGTATAGATGCTGTCGCAACCGTGAATGGTTGTGTACAGTTTTGTATAAATGCCAGGCAGCGAGTATGTGTTTCCGCGCCAGGAGATGCTTTGGCCCTGACACATGGTTTGATTTTCATTGAAAGAATAAGTCGGCCAGGTATTCAGATTGAGCGTGTAAGTACTGTCACAACCATGAATAGTCGAATATGTTCTGGTATAAACGCCAGCTGAAGAGTATGTAGTTCCTTTCCATGTATAGTTGTCTCCTTCGCACATAGTGTGGCTTTCGTTGAATGAATATGTTGGATACACTTTCAAATCAAGCGTGTAAACACTGTCGCATCCACCTGCCGAAACATAGCTTGCTGCGTATATTCCCGGGGCGGTATACGTGGTTCCATGCCACAGATAGGAGCTGCCAACGCACATGTTGTGGATTTCAGAATAAGCATAGCTGGCAATCTCAGTGAGGTTTAGCGTGTAAATACTATCACATCCGTGAATGGTCGTGTAGCTTTTTGTGTATACTCCCGGTGATGAATAGGTTGTCCCATGCCAGTTATAGCTCGATCCCTGACAAATTGCTTCATTGTCGTTGAAATGATAGGTCGGATGAACAACGAGACTCAGCGTATAAGTGCTGTCGCAACCATGAATGGTTGTGTAATGCTTTTGATAGTTGCCAGAGGCCGTATAGGTAGTTCCATGCCAGGTGTAGCTTTCGCCGCTACAAATTGCATGATTTTCGTTGAATGAATAAGTGGGGTTCGTAGTCAGGTTCAGAACAAACACGCTGTCGCAGCCGCTTTGGGATAGCAAACTGTCGTAATAAGTGCCAGCTGTTGAGTACGTATTGCCGCGCCAGAAGAAGCTTTCACCCATACACACTTCGATTTCGCTTAGTGTGACATACGAAGGATTGACGGTTAGATTCAGCACAAACACACTGTCGCAGCCGGTTTGTGTAAGCAAACTATCATAGTACGTTCCGGTAGCAGTGTATGTATCACCGCGCCAGAAGTAGCTTTCACCGTTGCACACTTCGACTCCGCTCAGTGTGACATACGAAGGATTGACTGTTAGATTTAAAACAAACACACTGTCACAACCGGATTGCGTAAGCAGACTATCGTAGTATGTTCCGGCAACAGAATAATCGTTTCCACGCCAGGTGTAAGACTCTCCATTGCACACTTCGACTCCGCTCAGTGTGACATAGTTCGGATTGACGGTCAGATTCAATGTGTATGTACTATCGCATCCGGTAGAGGAAACATATGTTGCAGTATATGTGCCAGCTGAATTATAGGTGTTTCCTTGCCAGGTGTATGAATCACCAGAACAGATGCTGTGATTTTCGCTGAATGAATACCCGGCAACTTCCGATAGATTGAGCGTGTAAATACTGTCGCAACCGTGAATGGTTGAATATGTTTTTGTGTATACGCCAGCCGCTGAATACGTGGTTCCATGCCATGTGTAGGATGAGCCCTGACAGATGGAATTACTTTCACTGAAAGCGTACGTTGGATTGACAATAAGATTCAGCATAAATACGCTGTCACAGCCGGATTGAGTGAGCAGGCTATCATAATAAGTGCCAGCAACGCTGTATGTATTACCGCGCCAGATGTACGTTTCGCCATTGCACACTTCGACTTCGCTCAATGTAAAATATTTTGGGTTGACTGAAAGATTCAGTGTATAAATGCTGTCACAGCCATTTACTGTTGTGTATGCAGCGGTATAAGTGCCGGCTGTTGAATACGTCGTTCCATGCCAGGTATAGCTTTGTCCTTCACAGATGGAATAATTTTCAACATAGGAAAAGACCGGATTCACACTTAGGTTCAGTATGTATGTGCTGTCGCATCCTGACCCGGATGTGTACACAACCGGATACGTTCCTGCAGTCGTATACGTGTTGCCCTGCCAGGTGTATGTCTCGCCATCACATATGCTGTGATTTTCAGTGAATGAATATTCGGCAACTTCAGTCAGATTAAGCGTGTAAATACTGTCGCACCCATGAATGGTTGTATAGTTTTTCACATAGGTTCCGGCAGCGGAATAAGTGGTCCCTTGCCACGTGTAGGTCGATCCCTGACAGATTGATTTATTTTCACTGAATGAATAAGTGGGATGAACCGTGAGCGACAATGTGTAGGTGCTGTCGCAGCCATTGCTGGTGGTGTAGGTTTTTGTATAAGTGCCGCTGGTTGTGTACGAGCTTCCATGCCAGTTGTAAGTACTACCCTGACAGATTTCTACCATGTCAAAAAACCCGTAAGCAGGATAAACCGTAAGATTGAGGGTGTATGTACTGTCGCACCCATTCACCGTTGTGTAGTTTCTTGTAAAAAATCCTCCCGTTGTGTAATTGCTTCCATGCCACACATAGCTTTCGCCCTGACACATGCTGTAACTTTCGCTGAATGCATAAACCGGATTTACTGTAAGATTCAGAATAAACACACTGTCGCAGCCCGCCTGCGTTAGCAGACTGTCATAATATGTTCCTGCAACAGAATAGTTGTCACCATGCCATGAATACACTTCGCCCTGACAGACTTCGATTTCGCTCAATGTGACATAAGTGGGATTGACTGTCAGATTCAGGGTGTAAGTGCTGTCGCAACCTTTAGATGTCAAATAGTTTTTTGTGTAAACTCCGGTTGCCGAATACGTGGTTCCTTGCCAGGTATAGCTTTCGCCACTGCAGACTGAATGATTTTCGGCGAATGCGTATTCCGGATTTACTGTCAGATTCAGGGTGTAAGTGCTGTCGCAACCTTTAATTGAAATATAATTTTTCACATAGGTTCCGGCAACGTTGTACGTTGATCCATGCCAGGTGTAACTGTCTCCCGCGCATATGGAGCGGTTCTCCGCATATGAGTAGGATGGATTGACTTTAAGATTGAGTGTATAAACACTGTCGCATCCGCCCGATGACACATAGGACGCTGAATAAATTCCGGCAGAAGTATAAGTGTTGCCATGCCATAAATAGGAGTTGCCCGAGCAAATGGTGTAGGTTTCAGAAAACGCATAGCTTGGAATCTGCGTCAGATTTAATGTATAAATACTGTCGCATCCATGCGAAGAAACATAGGGTTTTGTGTAAACACCGGGAGTGGAATAAGTGGTTCCATGCCAGATGTAGCTTGAGCCCTGACAAACTGCGCGATTTTCGCTGAACGAATATTCCGGATAAACTGTGAGATTTAGTGTGTAAACACTATCGCATCCGTGAATCGTTGTGTAGGTTTTTGTATAAGTTCCCGGTGATGCATAAACGCTTCCCTGCCAATTAATAGTTTCACCCTGACAGATAGCCTGATTTTCGTTGAATGCATAAACAGGATTAACCGCAAGATTCAATGTGAATATGCTGTCGCACCCATGAATGGTTGTGTACGTTTTTGTATATGTTCCTGCGGAGGAATAGGTTGTTCCATGCCAGGTGAAGCTCTGACCCTGACAAATGGAATAATTTTCAACATATGAATACTTAGGAAAAACGGTAAGATTGAGCGTGTAAACACTGTCGCAGCCGCCGGTTGAAATATACGTCTTATTATAAATTCCGGATGTTGAATACGTTGTTCCCTGCCAGATGTATGATTCTCCGCTACACATGCTGTGGTTTTCCGAAAACGCATACGTCGGAATGGCCGTAAGATTCAGCGTGTACGTACTGTCACAACCATTAATGGTGAGATAGTTTTCCGAATACACGCCCGGTGTTGAATACGTGGTTCCATGCCATGTGTAGGACGATCCCTGACAAATAGCTTTGTTTTCGCTGTATGAATAAGTTGCATTTACGGAGAGATTCAACGTATAAATGCTGTCGCAACCGTTGACAGTCGTGTAGCTTTTTGTGTATGTTCCGGGTGTGGCATACGTGCTGCCATGCCAGGTGTAAGTTTGTCCCTGACACACTTCGACTTCGCTCAGTGTGACATAGGTCGGATAAACGGTCACATTCATTGTAACAACCGGAGCACATTGACCAGCGGTTGGGGTGAATGTATAGGTTGCTGTTCCTGCGCTTGCAGTGCTGATTGCAGCGGGGCTCCATGTTCCGGTAATTCCGTTGGTTGAAGTTGTCGGTAATGTTGCCGGGATTGCTTCTTTGCAATAGGAGCCAGCCTGAACAAAGGCCGGAGTTGTATTTGCATTTACCGTGACGCTCATCGTAACTACAGGAGAACAAAGTCCTGCGGCGGGGGTGAACGTATAAACTGTTGTTCCAGCTGTGGCAGTGTTTATTGCAGACGGGCTCCAGGAGCCACTTACGCCGTTTGTTGATGTTGCTGGTAATGATGCGGGTGTTGCTCCAACACAATAAGGTCCAGGCTGTGTGAATGTCGGTGTTACGACCGGATTTACAGTAATCGAAAAAACAGTTGAAAACGCTGCAGGGCAGTTTCCACTAACCACTTCGGCCATGAACAGCCATGTTCCGATGGTTGAAATATCTTCGGACCATGTTTCATCGGTATTGACAATATCAGTCCAGGTTGTACCCCCGTCATTGCTTGTTTGCCAGCGGGTAATGGTTCCGGTATAACCACTTAGCATAATTGCTCCGGTATTGCTGCCCGCACAAATGCTTGTATTAGGACCAGTCAATGTTCCGCCCACCGAAACCAGATCGTTGGTTAGTGTTACTGTATTTGATGTTGGCGAAGTAAGTGATCCATTTACCGTATAACCTTTGTAAGTCCCGGAGGCGAGTCCTGTAAATGTATGCGTGTCTGTTGCCCCAGTCCAGTTGGCAACTGGCGTTCCACTTCCGGTCTCCAGATAAAATGTTTGATTTGCCGAAACGGTAGAAGATAGTGTAACTGTTCCGGTTCCACAACCCGATGCTGCAGTGGCTGTAACAGTAGCTGGAGTCGGACAGTCCATGGTGTGCCAGCCAAGGTGTGTGGCATCGTCAATGGCGTAGGCAGTCCATTCTGCACCAAAGGTTGGAAAACCTGCCGAAGGATTTGTGGTGACTCCGCCAAAAACAGTACTGTTGCGCACCAGTGTCATATTAAGCATTGACATGGTTCCTGAAGTCCAGGCAGTACCAGGGTCTTCGCCAATACGTCCCATGATGTCAACATACGAGGCGGTAGAAATTTTGTACAGTGCCAAAGCGTCATCGCCGTTGTAGAAGGTTGCGGTAGTGATGGTGGTGTCAGTTGTATAAATGGTTGCCAATGAATTTGAATACACTTTTACAGACCCGTTTACCAGCGTTCCGCTCAGCAGATAGTCGGTTGTTGGAGTTGTAGCGCCGTTCGGATACAGGCGCAACCGATAATCGGAGAGATTTACATCAACCCCTGTTCCATTATAAATTTCGATGTACTTGTTGCTGCTTGATCCTTCCACATATTCAGAGATAATAAGGTCAGTGGCACAACCCGCCCCGCCTGCACCACCGGCTATGGTAGAACAAGTTGCAGTTAGTGCTGCAGGCACTGTTTTATAATTTACATTCGAAGCGGAATTGGAATACGGATAAATTTTAAAGTAATAAGTTGTTGATGCTGTCAATCCTGAAAAACTAACGCTCTGAATTCCTGCGCTGATATTCTTAACCAGTGTCGCATCCGATTCCGGTGTTCCGTCAACAGGATCAGTAATAGCAGCCAGACTAATGTTGCTGGCTTTGATCAGATATTTATCCGGAAGAATTGTTCCGATGGCATCGGTCCATGTTAGTGTAATAGATGCGCTGGTGCTGGTTTCGCACGAAAAAGCTGTTGGATGATTTGTGGGTTCCGGTTTTAGTACAGTATAACTATAGATGGCCGAAGTAGTTGAATTACCGTCATTATCGGTAGCAATAATTCTGTACGTCACAGTTGTCCCTGCAACCTGCGCTGGAATGGAGGTTGAAACAATGTAGTTCGGAGCTCCGTTCAGATTCATATTGATGCTGTTGCCGAAGCTGATTCCATCAGTGCACCATTGAAGTACAGCCGTGGAAATACTGCCATCATCGGTGATATCAGCCGTAACCGAAACAGTATTAACCGGGCTCGGGAAAAGAGGAGTCTGAATAATATTGGTAATTACTGGAGCAGTTGAACAGACCGTTGACGTCCATACCAGACACACATATTCCGGATGATCGATGTACGGATTCCGGTTGTGCTGTGGTGTGTTATAGTAAATAGCATTATTTCGATTGACTTCTTTTTGGCTCACCGGATCCTGAATATGCCAGCGCACCAGCATATCGATATACCATTGAAGGTAGTTTCCTCCGGTAGTGGTAATGATGTATTGTGAATCGTAGGTGTAAGTATTTCTCCAAACACTCAAATAGTTCATATACCGTGTGGCCAGATAAAGATATGCGCGTGCAAAATCGCCTTTGTATTCATTGATGGGTTCAAAAACGGAACCTGTAAAACCAGTCAGAGCGCAGGGTCCAACTTTACTTCCATTTGAAGAAGTGTATGTGGGCGCATTTGTTTCGGCAACAATGTAATTGCTTTTTCTGTTGTTGACATACTGATCAGTAGGGGGCAGATGATGGAGATCAGAGTACTGAGGATTTGCTGCATTGTCTAAACCGCCCCACCAGGAATTTGGCATCTGGTGCTCACGCGAATAACAATCACCTTCTGCACTTGCAGTGCCGCATTGGTCTGTGTATAACGTGAAAGTATAGGCAGGAGTTCCGCCTGGAATATCTGAATACATATCCCAGATTACGGTGCCCCCGGTTGTTGTTACATCGGTGTAACTATACGCATCCCACACATCGAAGGCTGTGCTTGTATAGGGCAGTTTGACATGACCGCTGGTGATTATGTCGCGCAGATTGCCACGCAAAACATCGCCGGTGCCGGTAGCTGAATCGTAGTATCCGGCAGGAATTTGTGCGAATAAAAGTTGGCTGGCAAGTAAAGTAAGAGCTAAAAGTAAAAGTCTTTTCATCTGACATTTTTTTTCGTGAGCAAAGCTTGTAAAGATACGTATAGATATATATGGATGTCAAGCATCATTGTTCATTTTTAGACCATTACGCCTGTTTTTTGTTCGAATACGCTGAATATGTATCCGAAAAAGTGTAAAAAATTCAGCATTTTGCTTTTTTTTCAGTGTTCATTTGTCGGTTAATTGGCTGGTTGGCAGTGAAAATGAGCTGGTTTGTAGAAATCGGTAGTGAAGACTCATAATTATTTCCGAAATTAGCATTGTGAACCATTGATAAACAATATGACACTCCGGTTTATTTTTGAAGGATATAAAAACAGGGCACAGCGAATTGCCACGCATGTGGTATTCTGGATTTTTTATGTTTCGCTTTATTCGTTGCTTGTAAGTATTCCTGCCGAAATTACTTTTATGGAGTTGTTCAGAAGATCGCTCTATTTTGTGTGGGTCGACATTCTGGTTACTTATTTTCTTATTTATCTATTACTGCCCAATTTTCTGTTGCGCAGGAAATATGTTTGGTTTGTTCTTTCGTTTATTGGTTTGAGTTTCCTGACAATGATCTTAAACCGGCTTATTAACTACTATTTCTACATTCCAAAATATTTTCCTGAGTGGGCCGATAAAATCAATTTCTGGCGTTTCGATTATTTTGTTTCCATTGTTTCTTCCCTTGCTGTTGCCATTTTTGCTGCAGCCATAAAGTTGCTTAAAATCTGGATTCAGGAAAGAAATCAAAAAAGTTTTCTGCAATTGCAGAATCTTCAAAGCGAAATGGCATTACTCAAAAGTCAGATCAATCCGCATTTTATTTTCAACACACTCAATAACATTGATACGCTGATTTCATTAAATCCGTCGAAAGCCTCGGAGAGTGTTCTTAAATTGAGCGAAATAATGCGATACGTGCTTTATGAGGCAACAGCTGATTATGTGCCGATGCAGAAAGAAATCGATTATCTCAGCAATTATATTTCTTTGCACGAATTGAAATTCGGTCCCGAGTTCATTCGCTTCAACAATGAAATGAAAAACACCAATGAAATAGTAGCGCCCATGTTGTTTATTCCTTTGGTGGAAAATGCAATAAAACATGGCGACAAGCGCGTGTCGTCTCCGGGTATTACCATTCATCTTTTTGAAAAGGAAGACATCGTTTGTTTTGTTGTCAGAAACCATGTTAGCCAGCATGAAACTAACAAAGATGCTTCCGGTGGTATTGGTATGGTTAACCTGAAACGCAGGCTCGAACTGCTTTACCCGCAACGTCACTCTTTTACTACTGAAATCGAAAATGGTATCTTTACTGCAAAAATCTGTCTGCTATGAAACTAAAATGCATTGTGGTTGATGACGAACCATTGGCTGTTGAAAAGCTGAGTGGATATATTTCGCGTGTTCCTTTTCTCGAGCTCCAGGCCTCATTCACCAGTGGCATGGACGCGTTGCAGTTTCTTAAAGACAATTCAACAGACCTACTTTTTCTCGATATTCAAATGGATGATCTAACGGGCATTCAATTGCTCGAGGTGCTGAAAGTCAAGCCACAGGTAGTTTTCACAACCGCCTACAGCGATTATGCAATAAAAGGTTACGAACTGGAAGTGAGCGATTATTTGCTGAAACCGATTTCTTTCGAACGTTTTCTGCAATCAGCCAATCGCGCTTATGACAAGGCTTCTGATAAAATAAAGACGGAAGCAAAAACAGATCAGCCTGTTGCAAATGCTGTTCCGGCGCCGGATTTCATGTTTGTGAAAACAGAATACCGTATGGAAAAAGTGAAGTTCAACGATATTCACTATGTAGAGGGAATGAAGGATTATCTTCGGATTGTTTGTCCCGATAAGCGAATCATGACGCTCACCAATTTCAAAAACATGCTTGACATGTTGCCGGATGAAGCTTTCTGCCGCATTCATAAATCCTATATCATCAATCTTTCAAAAATACAAAGTATTGAGAAAAGTCATGTGGTAGTGCTCAACGAGCGGCTTCCAATTGGCGATAGTTTTCGTAAATCATTTTTCGAATTGCTTGAAAAACTTCGCCTGATAAACAATAAATAAGTTGCTGTTCTCTTTCCTGCGCCAATATTGCAGAAAATGAATATTTTTGTCACCCTGAAATTAATCTGAAAAACAACAATATCAAATGAAACGACTGATTACAATTCTGGCCCTGGTGGGTCTGATGTTCAAGGGAGCCTATGCTGTGGCTCCGCCCGATGAGGGAATGTGGCTGGTGATGTTCATCGGCAAATACAATTATGAAGAAATGAAGCGACTTGGGCTGAAACTTACGGCCGAACAGCTTTACAGTATCAACAATGCAAGTTTAAAAGATGCTATTGTTGGTCTGGGCAGCACAGGAATGGCTCCGGAAGGGTATTTCTGCACCGGCGAAATTGTTTCCGACAAAGGTCTGGTTCTTACCAATCACCATTGCGGATACGATGCAATTCAGACACACAGTACGCTTGAACATGATTATCTCACCAATGGTTTCTGGGCCAAAAGCATGGATCAGGAACTCCCGGTGAAAGACATGACCATGTCGTTTCTGGTGCGCATGGACGATGTGACAGCTCAGGTTCTTGAAAAAGTAACCGACGATATGAGCGACGATGATCGCCAGAGTGCGATTGATGAAGCCAGTGCAAAAATTTCGAAAGAAGCTTCGGAAAAAGGTAAATACGATGCTACTGTAAAAAGCATGTTCGACAACAATGAGTTTTATCTTTTTGTTTATGAAACATACAGCGACATTCGTCTGGCTGGAGCTCCACCCTCAAGCATTGGCAAATTCGGCGGTGACACCGACAACTGGATGTGGCCACGTCATACCGGCGACTTCAGCATGTTCCGAATTTATACTTCTCCCGAAGGAACACCGGCCGCTTACAACGAAAAAAATATTCCGCTTGTACCAAAGCATTCTCTTCCGGTTAGTATCAAAGGCGTTCACAAAGATGATTTCTCAATGATCTTTGGTTTCCCCGGAACCACCAATCGTTATATGACTTCACATGCAGTAGATATGCAGCTGAAGCAAAGCAATCCGGCTGTAGTGAAAATCCGCGACAAGAAACTTGAAATTCTGCGCAGCTACATGGATGCTGATCCAAAAATTAAAATTCAGTATGCTTCGAAATACGCTCAGACAGCCAACTACTGGAAATATTTCATTGGACAGAGCAAAGGTCTTGTGCGTTGGGATGTTTACAACGAAAAGAAAGCCCTGGAAGATGAATTTCAGAAATGGGTGAATGCTGACCAAAATCGCGTAAAAAAATATGGCACATGTATTTCTCAGATCGAAGCGGGATATGTAGACTATGAAAAATATAATCTCTCGATGCAGTATCTCAACGAAGCTGTATTTCAGGGACCCGATTATATTTATTTTTCTTTCGGTGCATTTCAGCTCTATGGTGCTTTGAAACAACAGGCCGAAGCTGATAAAGCCGACAAAGCCAAATACGATGGTGTCATTAAAAATCAGGCGGCTGCGTTTGAAGAAAAACTCGCAGACTTCTTCAAAGACTACAACAATCAGGTCGATAAAGATCAGTTCATTGCATTGCTTGAAATGTATTACAATGATATTCCTGAGGAACAACATCCTTCTATTTTCAAAACGGTGAAAGGGAAAAAATTCAAGGGCAGTTTCAAAGCATGGGGCGAATATGTGTATGCCAACAGTGTTTTTACAGATGAAGCAAAACTGCGCGCTTTCCTGAAAGCTCCTTCCTATAAAGTTATTGCTGCCGATCCCGGTTTTGCAGTTACGCTCAGCATGGTCGATGCCATTCGTGCTCTTTATGGCGACCTCTCTGTAGTTGAAAATCAAATAAATATTGGCAGCCGTCTTTTTGTGGATGGATTGCGCAAAATGCAACCTGACCGCAAATACTATCCCGATGCAAACAGCACGCTACGTATGACCTACGGTACCATTCAGGATTATTATCCGGTTGATGCAGTTCATTACGATTTTCGCACTACGCTTGACGGTGTAATGGAAAAAGAAAATCCTAAGGTTGATGAATTTGTTGTTGAAAAAAGATTGAAAGAACTGTGGGCAGCCAAAGATTTCGGACCTTATGCCGAAGACGGAAAGCTGTATACATGTTTTACTTCTAACAACGATATCACCGGAGGAAACTCCGGAAGCCCTGTAATAAACGGCAATGGCGAACTCATCGGTATTGCATTTGATGGAAACTGGGAAAGCATGAGTGGTGACATTAAGTATGAACCATCGGTTCAGCGCACCATTTCTGTGGATATCCGCTATGTACTTTTTGTTATTGACAAGTATGCAGGCGCCACCAACCTCATCGAAGAAATGAATATTGTGAAGTAATTTGCATAGACATTTTTTTGTTTTACAGCCCTCGCATGGTTCCGAATCATGCGAGGGTTGTTTTTTTTGAAGTATTTTTCATAGCTTTACCCCATGAAAACCACTGATAGAATATTGTCAATTGTGAAAGCATGGCTGATAGTTTTGCCATTATTGCTTTCATCATGTTGGAGTAATAAAAGTGATATTGAGCAAGCTTCCATTTTGTCTAAAGTCGAAATACCGGAGAATTCATTGTGCTTGTACTCAATGCACAGAAATGTGATTCATGAAATCAGCGATGAATTTGTATTTAAAATTTTGCCAAAGAGCAGAGAGGATTTTTGCAAACGATTGGAGAAAAACTCTTACACGAAATTAACTGATACAATTGTTGTGATACGGTTTTGTCCTTTGGGTCATACTGATACAGTCAGAAATGGCTACATGAAATATGACGAGTGTTTGAAAAATTATTACTACGATTCCGATAAAGGATTTTTTTATGTACGCAACATTAATGATTAACAATGTTCTGAGAGAATGATAAGCAAGTAATATTTTTTCTTCGTTTCACTCGGGAAAAACACTCAGGATGACAGCAG
Organism: Bacteroidetes bacterium GWF2_43_63; assembly: GCA_001769275.1. NCBI lineage: Bacteria > Pseudomonadati > Bacteroidota > Bacteroidetes bacterium GWF2_43_63. The sequence goes on from MEOQ01000001.1 coordinate 38,515, forward strand.
GGGGTCCCGCGTGCAGTCATCCTGACAATTACGCGACAAGCACCAGCAAAACGCGTTTTATAATCTGAATGAAAAAAGACAATTTGGCAAACATAATATTCCATCGTCCGATGGCGACGAAGGAGGCGGAGGATATGGAATCGTTATGTTTGCAGCAAAACCGACGATTCCATATTCTACGTTTCTCTCCGAACGATGGAATATCGGTTTTGCCCTTCTGTTTGATTTTTAGAGGTTTATACGAGTGTGTCATTAGCAGTTTCGCTACTGTAGCTATTCTTCATAGGTTGGGCGTAGTCTTTCTAAATATATTTGCCGGGTTGAGTCTCCAGACTCAACCCAACAGATTATCTATTTTAGACTACGCCCAGCCTAAGATGTACAGTGAAAATCAACAAAAGAAAACATTGAGTTCCATGTCGCTGTCTGCGTTTCAGCTATACTGATACAACCGTGATCTCATTTAATACAGCGAAAAACTTTTTGACAGCGGGCTGTATTTTATAAACACTTCGAAGCACCCAAAACCATTGCTGGCCTCTTTCAGCGAGGAGGTGTTTATTTCGTACGCAACTCCGATTCCATAATTTGCATAATCGAACATGATGCGCGCCATCGCTGCATCATTAAGACGATAGGCGCCTCCGAAGCTAAATATGGCACGTGATACCGAATATTTTTCGCTTTGTTTGAGATAGAATTTGAAATCACCTCCGGCTGTCAGCTCATAGGCCGCGCCTTGCAACATGCCAAGTACCCATGGATTGAAAGCTGTTTTTTTATCTTTTCCCAAAGAAAAAAGCAAGTCGGTCATAAACACCATTTTAATGTCGGTCTGTTCTTCGCTCAGTGTAAGACGTTTTCCCTGGTTCAGATGCCAGAATCCGGCTGAAATGGTTCCGCTGCTTTTTGCGAAATGATCAATATTGGGTGCTTCGGACATAAATTTATATGATGTTCCGGCCGATAAATCAAAACTTGCTTTTTGTTGCTGTTCGAAATATTCTCCGTGCAGAATGCCCGGATCGTATTCGTATCCATTGAACTGATCGGTCCACATCAGATCATCGGGATCGAGCGACTCGTAGCGTGTTCCGCTTCCAATGCCGACGGTCATTATTTTTCCTTCGGATAATTTGACATTGGCTGAAGCTCCTAAATGCGCAAGCAGGCTGCTGTAGCTGAATGCCGACTGATTGAAAACAAATCCGCCAATGGATAATGTTGTGTTTGTTGATTTCGAAACGCGCGAGTTTCCGGATATTCCGTAGGTTTGAAATGCTGTGCCCACATTGCGCCACTGGTTGCGATAAGCCATCTGAAAACTCATCTGATTATCCTGTGTTCCGATGAGCCCCGGCGACTGATATTCTATGAAGGCATTGCTAAAACTGAAGTGCGGATCCTGCGCATGAGTCTTGTTGCTGATGACGAAAAATGACATAAGCAACAGTGTGAATAAAATTGTTTTTATTGTTTTCATGTTGCTTTGTTTATCTGATTAAAACAAAATTTCCTTGTCCGTTCACTGCTGTACCATCTCGCAAAGTTCCATCGAACCAATAGCTGTAGATGCCGCTTTCCGACATGGTTCCGTCAAAGTTGCCATCCCATCTTCCGTTTGGATCGGAGGTTTCATATACCAGATTTCCCCACTGATTATACACTTTCAGATTCAATGTTTCAAGACAGCGATTCATTACGCCAAACACATCGTTTTTCTGATCGTTGTTCGGACTGAATGCATTTGGAACGTAGATGCTGCCACAATCTCCGTCCACCATAACGATAACGGTATCGGTAGAAGTGCAACCATATTGGTTGGTTACAAGGAGTATATAGATTGTTGTATCGTCTGCACTGCAAATTGGATTGGCAATAGCTGGATCCGACAAATTATCAGAAGGCAACCACGAATATGTTCCACCACCGCTTCCGTTCAACTGAACAGTTGCACCTTCTTCAATGGTCGTGTCGATGCCAGCATTGGCAGTTGGATTTGGATTAACGATTACGGAAATGCTGTCAATATCTGAGCACCCGCCGTTGGTACCGGTAACAAGATAAGTGGCACTTGTTATTCCGCCAATAGTAATAGAAGAAGTTGCAGCTCCGGTGTTCCAGGCATAAGTGGTGGCGCCGGAAGCGGATAGTACGGTGGTTTCGTTTTCGCAAATTTCCGTATCACCATTGATATTAATATCAGGACTTTGATTTACAACCACTGTTGTATTGGAAGAATTTAAACAACCATTCAAGTCAGTTCCAACCACGGTGTAGGTACCTGCATGAGTAAGTTGTGCAGTTGTGATTTCAGGAGTCTGTGAACTGCTACTAAAACCTGCAGGTCCGGCCCAGTAATAATCTGATGCGCCAAGTGCTGAAAGCATTATACTCTCGCCAGTGCAATACGGGCCTCCGTTCGAACAGCTGACTGTGGGAAGAGAATTTACAGTTACCACAGACGAAGCCGTTGACGTGCATCCTCCCGTTCCTGAAACAACAACGGCATAGGTTCCCGAAATAGCCGGAGTTGCGGCTGTAATAGCTGGATTTGCGGCTGAAGAGTTGAATCCTGCGGGACCGCTCCATGCATACGAAATTCCACCAGTTGCTGTCAGGTTCACGGTCTCACCTGCACAATGTGGTCCATCGTTTATTGCAGATGCAACTGGAATGCTATTTACAACCACGTTGGTGGTTTCACTGTCTGTGCATCCATTGGCAGTGGTAACTATTACCGAATATGTTCCTGCGTGAAGAGTGGTTGATGAAGAAATCGTTGGATTAGCCAGTGAACTGCTGAATCCGTTGGGTCCCGACCATGAATAAGTTGTGCCACCGGTTGCATTCAGTTGAATGTTCTGGCCGGCACAATAGGAGCCGGTGTTCGATGCTGTTGCTGTTGCCTGTGGATACACATTTACATTGATTGCGGATGTCGCAGAATTAAATCCGTCTGAAACCGTGACGGAATAAATTGTGCTGCCAGAAGGAACGAGATACGGATTATCGTCGGTTGATGAAAAACCTGTTGGATTTGATGACCATGAATAGTTATAAGAACCGGATCCACCCGAAGCCAGCGCTGTGAGCGTTACTCCATTTCCGGAACAAACGCCTGGAGCATCAGTTTGTGCAATCACCGAAAGCGCACCGCCACTGACATTGACAGTTACCTGCGATGTTGACATGCAACCTGTAACCTGATCAGTTACTGTAAGCGTGAAAACAGTCGTTGTTGTCAGATTGGTTGTCTGAGGACTCAAAACATTTGGATTTACCAGCGATCCAGAAGGAGACCACGAATACATAAAACTGCCACTACCACCTGAAGCACTTCCCGTCAGGGTTGTGTTGGTTCCAAAAGGAATGGTTTGCGGACTTCCCGCATTTGCAGTGGGGTTTGAATTTATTGCAACGGTAGTGCTGGTGGTCGAACTACAGCCGGCTGCGTTTGTCACCGTAAGATTATAAGGGCCAGCATTGGTTGCAGTTGCATTGCTGATGGAAGGCGAGGCTGAAGAAGAGGTGAACCCGTTAGGCCCGGACCAGAGATACGAAGTTCCTCCGCTGCCAGTCAGGTTGACTGTTGTCCCGACGCATCGGGGTGAGTTTGATGAGGCCGCTGCTGTTGGAGCCTGATTCACATCAAGCGTGTAGTTCAGATATTGGCGGTATCCGCAAACACCGGTAACTTCAAGACTGTAGGTCATGGTAGTAGCCGGATTTACAGAAATATTCTGCGTGGTCTGTCCGCCCGGATACCAATGATAGGCCGTAGCGCCGGGTGGTCCGAAAAGAGTTGTTGTACTACCTGCGCAAATAGGATCCTGTGCTGCAGTTATATTTGGGAACTGAACACCCGATTCAGCGCTGATGGTATAGTTGCAGATATCGCCTGCAAACCCGTCAATCATCAGGTAATAATCGCTGCCGATGGTGAGTCCGCGTGCAGTAATTTCAAAATGAATTCCGCTTTCCTCAAAATTTGAAACAGGCGTAAAAGAAGCACAGGGGCTGCCTGCAGAGAACACCTGCATCTGAATACCTGCACCGGCATAACAATCATACACATCAACATTCAGCACGGCCGAATCATTTGAAGCGGTAAAACGGAGCCAGGAATTGTTGTTGATTTGCACGTCACAATTAGTTGCTCCGCTACCCCAAACACCACCTGCACCAAAAATGCCTCCCTGACAGGTTCCGGCTGTGTAAGTGTATAATGGCGGATTATTTGTTTCAGCATTTCCCCGCATGTTTCCTGGTCTGTCGGGTGTATAAGCTTCGCCGGTCGTTCCTTTGTACCCATTCAAGTCGCAGATGTAGAGCGCGGTTGAACAGGCATCGTTGGTTGGCGTTGTAATACAGAATCCAAAATCACCCGTTGTATTGCCGCTATAAGCCCAGTAACGCAGAAAAACGGTTGATCCGGGCGCAAGTCCTGATGCCAAAATAAATGGCCTCAGATCGTTTGCAGTCAGAGGATAATTATTGTCGTCGGAACAAGCAATCTGTGTGAGCGAGCTGCAGGAGCCGGAGTACAGCGCCATAACTGCATCGCTGAATCCATAACCTGGTTTCGCCATGATGCTTATTACCCCGGAAGAAGGCACTGTGATTGCAAACCAGACATCTTTTGGCTGAGGAGTGTTGCTGAATCCCCCTTGCATGGGGCTGCTGCCGCCCGCACAGGAAGCCGGAGTTGGCGCTGATAAGGTTGTTGTTGCATTCGTTGTGGTAAACGAAAGATAAGCGCATGAAGATGTCACCGGTGGAAGTTGAATAGCATCGCAGGGCTCATCGTTGGTGGGTGTCGGCGTTGGTGTACCGATGATGCAGATATTAAAAATACTACCTCCGTTGCCGGTGTAATAATCGTAAGTGCGGATGTAATAAGTTGTACCGGGAATCAATCCAACGGCACTGATGTTTTCGGCATCACCGCTGAAACCCTGATCAACACAATATAAACTGGTGAGAGTAGCACATGTTCCTGAAAACAATTCCAATACAAGATCTGCTGTTCCGGTCGGAGTAACCTGAATAGTTTGAACTGCATTTGTTGCAACAAAGCGATACCAGACATCATCATCTGCAGTTCCCGCACAACCCGTCTGTGACAGGGTTGCAGAGACCGTCGTTCCGGCAGTTGCAACACAGGTTGCGTTCACGTTAAGTAGGGTTGCATTGCTGCAATTATCGTTGGTCGGCGCCGGAGGTGCAGTAGTTATACACACCGTGAATGTGCCGGAACCAAAACCTGTGAAGTAATGATAAATTCTGATTTTATAAACAACTCCAATGGTAAGACCCGTTGCATAAATGGTTTCAGCTTCGCCCGTGAAACCCTGATCCATACAGTTCATAGATGTCAGAGTTGCACAGTCACCAGAAAAGAGTTGCAACACGGGATCCATTCCTGCAGAAGGGGTTACCGTAATAATGTGACTGGTTGCGGTTGCGGTGAAAGAGTACCATACATCATCGTCGGCGGTACCAACACAACCGGCAATGGTTTGTGTTGCTGTTGCAGTTGTACCCGCAACCGGACTTGAACAATTTAAGGTTATGGGAATGGCACTTGCAGCCGAACATCCGTCGCTCTGCGCCTGTGTTTCAACAGCTGAAAACATTAAAGCTGCGGACACAAACATCCCGAAAATGAATGTCATTTTCATGATATAAGTATTTTATAATTCTTTGAATTCGTTTGGTACAAGACCGGAATCAGCGATCAACCTTTTTACGTCGGCCGCATTCAATCCGTTATCCTGTTCACCGGCTTTTTTATACTCGGAGAAAGTAAAAGTCAGAAGCCCGGCTTTGGTATCATTTTTAAAAACAATTTTTACCTGAACAACGCCGCTGATGTTGTACATGCCGGCTTCTAATTTATCAAGCTGCTGTTGCGTTGCGTCTCCGGTGAAGCTGTATGAATATTTATTTGTTACAGGATTGTCCGAAGTTTGTGCTTGTGCAATGCCTGAGGTCACAAAAAAAATAAACAATGTGAATAAAAGTCCCCCTTTCATAATCACTTTTTTACAAATATACAAATTCTGATAACAAAATCAATTTGTACGTTAAATAAAATGATATTTACTACCAATGGCCAAATTGGTCGATAAATATTAACAAAAAATTTCAGTTCTTTTTCTTGAAGGATTTGTTAGAGGCTGTCTCAAAATTTATTCTTCAGAGCAAAAACAACATTCCACCGTCCGATGCGACGAAGGAGCTGAAGGACATGGAACCGTTGTTTTTGCTATTGTTACGACGGTTCCATGTTCCGGCTGAGCAGCATCTCTTGAAGAGTTCAAAACCCTTCGATGGATTTTTAACCGGCCGGAACGGTGGAATGTCGTAACAAACCGCTATTTTGAGACAGCCTATAATCCAATCATTGCTTCTCCAGATACCACACTTCTTTTTTGTTGTTGCCGTTATCAAGTCCGGCTGCGGTATTATCAAAAGTTGTCCACAGCATTTTTCTGCGGCCATCCCATTCAACTGAATAGGAAAAATAATAATACCAGGGGTAATTGTCAATCATAAACTCAATGCGGGTTACATCGTTGTCGGTTCCGCCCACATCAACGCTCCAGTAATAATCACCGGAACCGGTTCCGCCTGGCAGATTGATGTTTCCGGGATTGCAATACAAATCGTAATGATCGCGCTTTTTGTTCAGGCCTTCGTCAATCAACGTTACAGTGCCGGGATTGACATATGTTGTGTCCAGCACAAAATCATTTGATGCAGAATCAAAATAGGAGACTTCGGCTTTTGTGATATTCCAAACTCCATCCATGCGCGAAGCCATATTGTTGTCGGGTGAGCATGAAGCCAGCCACAGAAGCGCCAAAGCAAAGTGTATGTATAAATATTTTTTCATGATTAATTTCCGATTAAGAATGAAACACCGATACTGAAACGAAGTGCGGAAACATCAGGAAGCACGTAATACTGCTCTGGCAGCGTGTTTTGCGAAGCAATGATTTCGTTGTAGTGATTGTAATCCGTCGGAATAACATCGGTGCCGGGAACTGTATTTGAGCGACCATTATCTTTGTCGTGCAATTGAAAGCTCAGATAATTGGGCTGTTTAAACAATTTTTCTGCGCGAAGCTGAAGTCCGATCCCTTCAGCAATCGGAATCTGCGCCTTGAGTCCAAGAATTCCCGCTACGTACATTCCGGTGAATTGTCCGTTCAGAATCTGATTCAGACTGTAATTTATAGTGCCGTCGGCATATTCGCTGTACGAAATTAAATTGACGCGGCCCACCGTAAAGCCTGCCGTGGCCCATATCCCGGCGAAACCGTCGCCTCCAACACCCAGGTTGAACAGCATGTCGAAATAGCCCGTTCTGAGTTTAAATATGCGTGATTCGCCGGTTTTAAAAAACGCTTTTGTGGTTTCGCGAAAATTGTTGTAGGAAATATCCATTCCAACCGGACCATTCCCGAACGAAAGAGCAATGTATTTGCCGGTTGCGAAATTAAACGGCTTTAATTCCTGCGTTAACGCTTCGGAATGATAGCGATTGTACGAATCGGTAAAATATCCAAAGGTTGTGTAATTGATTTTCGAAAACACAGGACCTGCCGAAAATGCGACATACTGCGCATTTACAACAAGAACTCCAAATATCAAAAACACCGACAAAATGAATTTTTTCATAGGTATCGGATAAATAATTATTTTTGTTTGAAAACGTAAAAATATAAAATCCTGCGACAAAAATGAAAAGGATAAATAAATTATTGCTGTTGTTTTTTGTAATCATAATTACAATGCCTTCCTGCAACCGCTTCGAAGAAGGCTCTTTCAGTATGCGGTCGGTGAAAAGTCGCCTGAGCCGCATCTGGGTTTTGGAGAGCTATTACAAGGATGGCGTCGATCAGACTGAGTTGTGGAATACGCAATATCCACACTATAAAATTGAATACCGCGAAAACTTTACTTACGAAGTTTTTATAGGCAGCGATAGCACCTATTCATATGGAGTTTATTCACTCACGGAATGGTCAAAAAAAATTGTCAGAAAGCCCAATGCTGATCCCACAAGTGAAATTGTTCATGACATTTTGAAACTCAACACCGACGAGCTTTGGACCATAGTTGGAACCGAGGAATTTCATTTTGTGGAGGAGAAAGAATAGTGGAAAGTTGAAAGTTTATAAAATTGGCGTGAAAGCATGCAGCATGCGGTCCATGGCACAATGCACAACGCACAATGCATCATGTGCCGACATTGTCACGTTTTACGTGAAGGCATCAAAGAAAGCTGCGCAGCACCATCCGATAGTCCTCCGCCTCCAGCGGAGTAAACTCCAAAGGCGGATCATGAACGAAGTTCCACACTTTCAAATTAGCACATTATCAAATTTTCAAATTGGTACATTATCATCATGTCAGCACAATTTCAAAAAGACTCCCAATATTTCAAATTCTGCAGCTATGGATTTTTGAAAAATCTGCGGTTTTTCGATCCGTTTATATTTTTGTTTTTTCTTGATAAAGGACTTACATTTTTCGAAATCGGTCTTCTGATCTCGTTTCGCGAAGTGATGGTGTATATAATGGAAATTCCTGCCGGTATTATTGCCGATGTACTTGGCCGGCGAAAAGTGATGATTTTTGCTTTCATTGCCTACATCATTTCCTTTTCGATTTTCTTTTTTGCCAACGCGTTCTGGATGTTCATGCTGTCGTTTATTTTCTATGGCTTCGGCGATGCATTCCGTCAGGGAACACACAAAAGCATGATCATTGATTACCTCCGACTGAAAGGATGGAAAGATCAGAAAACCGCTTACTACGGACATACGCGCTCGTGGTCGCAGATTGGCTCTGCTGTTTCATCGCTCATAGCTGCAGTGATTGTTATTTTCACGGGCGATTATCAAAGTGTTTTTATTTTCAGCACCATTCCCTATTTTCTGAATCTGATCATGATGACCACCTATCCAAAAGAACTGGATGGTGCGATTGTACGACACAATGGAAATGATCTGAAAGAAAATTTTCGTCAGGTGATACGCGATCTTATTACCACTTTTAAAAATCCTGCCGTGTTGAAAGCCGTCGGAAACCTGAGCTTTTACAGTGGTTTCTACAAGGCAACGAAAGATTATCTTCAACCGCTTCTGCAAACCATTGCCGTGTCGATGCCCTTGTTTCTGATGTTGCAGGAAAAGCAACGATCGGCCATTCTGATTGGTTTAATTTTCTTTTTTATTCATCTGGTCACTGCCTTTGCATCGCGCAGTGCAGGCCGTTTTGCGAAAATATTCAACAATGTTGCTGCACCACTAAACATTACATTGATTTCCGGTTTTCTGTTTGGTCTTATTGCTGGAATCTGCTATTCATACGAATGGTTCATCGCTTCAGCAGCGCTTTTTGTGATTATCTATGCAGTTGAGAATTTGCGAAAACCAATTGGAATTAGCTATCTGACCGATAAAATTGATCCGACGGTGCTGAGTAGTTCGCTATCGTTTCAGTCTTTAGCCGAAACAATTATTGCAGCTGGAATTGCGCCCGCCATTGGATGGGTTGCCGATCGTTACAGTATTGGCTGGGGACTGATCGCCGTTTCTGCATTCATGCTGATTCCGGCGTTGCTGGTGAGGATAAAGGTGAAGGCGTAAACCGCCGCAGGCACCCGACAGCTTGTCCGCCCACTGGCGGAATTCCATGTCAGCAAGTCCGCATTCATAATCCTTTCTGGCTGACGATAAAATGTCGGGTAGCAATATTTCGCCAATCGCATTCGTTTTAAATTACATGAGATCCTCCAATCTTCTTTTACTTTTGTTTTGTCTGTCCACCGCAGGCGTCAGTGCGCAAAGCGATAGCCTGACGTCTGCAGGGCAGATTTCGGTTGGAGTGCGGAGCAGTTGGGGATTGGTGTATGAACACGATTGGAACCGCGCTGCATTTGGTTCCGGCGCACAATTTCGTTTAAGGTTTTCAGAAAAAGTAAATTCAGATTGGTTCATCGATTATCTGCAGGGAGATCTGGGCGATATCGCAAAAAGAACCGACGTTCATATCGGCTGGAGTGTGTTATATTATCCGCTGAACAAGAATACAAAACTGCAGCCCTATCTTTTGGCCGGACATTGTTTTGAATTGCTCCGGATTTCGGAAAACACAAACGATGATAATTTTGTAACGCGCAAAAGCGCATCTGTACAGGCCGGAGCGGGTGTGCACCTGCACCTGACGCCTAAAGCCGATATTTCATTTGTCACCCAATATATGATTCACTTCGGAACCAATATAGAAGTTTTGGATAATCCGGTTGAGTTTTATAAGCCCGGCGGAATTGCTCTTCAGGATCATGTGCTCTTGCATTTTTCACTCAATTATCAGATTGCAGATTTATGGTAACCCGAATACTAACCATATTGATTTCTTTCGCAGTTGTTATTCTACAGAATGCCTCAGCACAGAATTCCTCCGCCGGATTGCTTAGGTTCAACGCCGGACTGGCACAAGGTTTCATGCTGACCCACGAAAGTCGCCCATTGTTTGTGGATGGCTTTGCAGAATATTTTTTAGATGATAAAATCAGCATCAAAGGTTCATGCACACAGCTGATAGCCGACCGAATAGAAGACGGTATGCTGAAAAGTTATACGGGCGTTTCGTTCGGAATGGCCTGGCATGCAGGAAATGAATTGAATGACTTTTCAATCGCCATGCAGCCGGGGGTAGTGTATCAATGTCCGGGTCTGATATTCATTAACTATGTTCCGGAACCGAAACTCGCACCGTCTCTTATGTTCACGGCCACATACTCCTTGTTTTTTTCGGATCCTTTTCACTTTTATATTTCTGTGTCCGAATCCAATTCATTCTATCGCGGCGCTCCCAACGGAAACATCAATACCTCGTGGTTCAGCATCACAGGCGGGCTTGGATGGCACCTAAGATTTAAGAAATAAGATTTGAGATATGTGATTTTTGATCTGAAGGAGGAAGTAAACATCGAATCAAGAACACTAAACAAGGAAGTAAGAAGTGAATACCGGATCACGAACACTGAACAAAGAACAAGGAAGGATGAAGTAGGAAGTGAATACCGAATCATGAACACAGAAACTCGAAGCTTATTTTTACTTCAAATTTCGATGTTCAGTGTTCGATGTTCAGAGTTCATTACCGTTCCACCACAACCCGCTTCAACACATAACCTTCAGCGTTTTCAATTTTCAGCATATACACGCCCGGCGCAACGGAATTCAGATCAAACTGAACTGTTTTCTGTGCAGAAATTTGTTCTTTTTGAATGATTTGTCCGAGTGCATCGATGAATGAAAGCGTATAATCATCTTCGGCGGGGAAGGTGATGGTGAGCTGGCCGGAGGTTGGATTGGGGAAGATACTGATGTTGCCGTCGTTTAATGATTCAATGCCTGCGCAATCATCAACCACAATATTGACCGATGCACTGTTTTGGCATCCGTTGGTGTCAGTATAAGTGTATTCTACTGGCCATGTGCCGATGCCGGCTGCGGCAGGATCGAATATGTTTCCACTCATGCCCTGGCCGCTGAAGGTGCCGCCTGCAGGATTTGCGATGAGAGAAGCTGAAGGATTGTAGATGCAAAAAACACTGTCAGTAATATTGATTTCTACAACAGGCAATGGTTGTACAATTAAATTCAGTACATGCACAGAGTCGCATCCATATTGGGTTTGCAAGCTGTCATAATAAATTCCGGAGGTGGAATAGTTGTTACCATGCCATGAAAATACGTCGCCTGTACAAATGTCTGTGTCGTCTGTGATAACAAAATCAGGATGAACAATCAGGTCAAGAACATACAAGCTGTCACAACCGGTCTGTGCCTGCAGCGAATCATAAAATATTCCCGAAGTATTATAATTGTTTCCGCGCCAGAAATATGTTCCACCATCGCAGATTTCAGCATATTCAGTGAACTCGTATGCCTGTTTTACATTCAGATTGAGAATGTAGATGCTGTCGCATCCGTGTGCAGTAAGCAAGCTGTCATAGTAGGTCCCTGAGATATTGAAAGGATTGCCGCGCCAGAAATAATTTTCGTTGCTGCAGATTTCGGCATTTTCCGAGAATTCAAAAGTTGGGTTTACAATGAGGTGAAGCACGTGTATGCTGTCGCAGCCATATGTGGTGCTCAGGCTGTCATAGTAAGTGCCGGTACTGGTGTAGGTGTTTCCGTGCCAGAAGTAATTCTCATTGTCACACACTTCGACTTCGCTCAGTATCACATAGGTTGGGTGCACGATCAGATTGAGAATGAAAACACTGTCGCATCCGTTTTGTGTAGTCAGACTGTCATAATAAATTCCAGTTGTGTCAAGTGTAAATCCTCGCCACGAGTAGGTTTCGTCGTCGCATATTTCGACTTCGCTCAGTGTGACATAGGTCGGGTGTACAATTAGATTGAGAATATAAATGCTGTCGCAGCCATTAACCGAATTCAGATTTTCGTAATAAGTTCCGGCGTTGAAATATGTATTTCCTCTCCACAAGTAGCTTTCGTTATCACAAATCTCGACATTCAATACAAATTCATAAGTTGGGTGGACTTTCAGGTCGAGTACATAAACGCTGTCGCATCCAAAAGCCGCGTTCAGACTGTCATAATAAATGCCCGTATTTTGATATAAATTTCCGCGCCAAAGGAAGTTTTCGTTATCACAAATTTCGGCATGCTGAACAAACTCAAACGTTGGGTGAACCAACAGGGCGAGAATATAGACGCTGTCGCATCCATGAACTGTTGTGAGACTGTCATAATATACGCCGGTGTTGGATAAAATGTTCCCGCGCCAGATGTAGGTTTCGTTGTCGCAAATATGGACAATTTGAGGAATTTCATAGGTCGGATGTACTACGAGATTCAGAACAAAAGTGCTGTCGCATCCGAAAGCTGTGTTTAAATAATCATAGTAGGTTCCTGCGCTGGCGTACGTATTCCCGCGCCAGGTGTAGCTTTCGTGTTTGCATATTTCAGCATTGTGAATGGTTTCGTAATTTGGATGTACGAGCAGATTCAGAATATAAACACTGTCGCAACCGTAGATTGTGAGCAGACTATCATAGTATGTGCCGGTATCGTAAAGCGATTTCCCGCGCCAGGTGTAAACATCATTATCGCATATTTCAGCAGATTGCGGAAATTCAAAAGTCGGATGCACTATGATGTGAAGGATGAAAACGCTGTCACAGCCATGTATTGACGTCAGGCTGTCGCGGTATGTTCCAGCATTATAATATGTATTGCCGCGCCAGAAATAGCTTTCATTATCGCATATTTCAGCAGATTGCGAATATTCAAAAGTCGGATGCACGATCAGATGCAGCACAAAAACGCTGTCGCATCCATATATGGTGTTCAGACTGTCGTAGTAAGCTCCTGCGTCAAAGTATGTATTACCGCGCCAGGTGTAGCTTTGATTGTCGCACACTTCGGCTTCACTAGGTATGACAAAGGTCGGATGTACGATCAAATGCAGAACAAAAACACTGTCGCATCCATACATTGAATTCAGGCTATCGTAGTATATTCCTGCGTCAAAGTATGTTTCGCCTCGCCAGGTGTAGCTTTCATTATCGCACACTTCGACTTCGCTCAGTGTGACATAGGTCGGGTGCACAATCAGATTGAGAATAAAAACACTGTCGCATCCATACATTGAATTCAGGCTATCGTAGTATATTCCTGCGTCAAAGTATGTTTCGCCTCGCCAGGTATAGCTTTCGTTATCGCATATTTCGACTTCGATCGGTGTGACATAGGTCGGATGCACGATCAGATGCAGCACAAAAATGCTGTCGCATCCATATATGGTGTTCAGACTGTCGTAGTAAGTTCCGGCGTCAAAGTATGTATTACCGCGCCAGGTGTAGCTTTGATTGTCGCACACTTCGGCTTCGCTCGGTATGATAAAGGTGGGATGTACGATCAAATGCAGAACAAAAACGCTGTCGCATCCATATACGGTGTTCAGACTATCGTAGTAAGTTCCGGCGGCAAAGTATGTGTTGCCGCGCCAGGTGTAGCTTTCATTATCGCACACTTCGACTTCGCTCAGTGTGACATAGGTCGGATGAACAATCAGATTGAGAATAAAAACACTGTCGCATCCATACATTGAATTCAGGCTATCGTAGTAAGTTCCTGCGTCAAAGTATGTTTCGCCGCGCCAGGTATAGCTTTCATTATCGCAAATTTCGACTTCGATCGGTGTGACATAGGTCGGATGCACGATCAGATTCAGAACAAAAACGCTGTCGCATCCATATACGGTGTTCAAGTTATCGTAGTAAGTTCCGGCGTCAAAGTATGTATTACCGCGCCAGGTATAGCTTTGATTGTCGCACACTTCGGCTTCGCTCAAAGTGACATAGGTCGGGTGCTCTATCAGGTGCAGAATATAAACACTGTCGCATCCATAAATCGTGTTTAAACTATCGTAATATGTTCCGGCATCGAAATAGGTTTTACCGCGCCATGAGAAACTTTCGTTGTCGCACATTTCTGCATAATTATCAAATTCAAATGTTGGGTGAACAATGAGATTAAGCACGTAAACGCTATCGCATCCGTACTGGGTGATCAGGCTGTCATAATAGGTTCCGGCAAGTGTGTAGTTGTCTCCTCTCCAAAACAAGCTTTCATTGTCGCATGTCTCCTTGTTTTCGGTAATCTCATAGTGAGGTCTTACATGTAGAATTGCAGTGTTGGAAATTACGACTGATTCAGGACAGGTTGATGTAATGATGCACCTGTATAAATAATTATTCATACTCGCCGGGACCGCATTCAAATGTAGAGAATCTGTCTGCGAACCAGAGTACATAGAATTGTCCGAGATGTTTACAAAGCCTGCGCCTGGGTTGACCTGCCATTGGTAGGTGAGCCAGTTGCCGGTTGCGAAAGATTTGAAAAAAGTGTTTTCGCCGAGACAAACAGATGCGTCACTGACGGGTCGTACAAACTCCGGAGCATTACAAACTTCAACGAGTTTTGTATAATAAGGATTTTTACCCTTATCGGCATCAAAATCAAATTTCTTCACCAGCAGTCCGGTGGCCGGATCAAATTCAAATAAAACACCAAGGTTGTTGACACCACCGTCTTTTGTCACGCCATACAGTTTGCCTCCCGAGGATTCCAATAATGTTCCTTCCGGATCATTTCCGTTGGCAATACCTGTAAAATCTATTTTTTTTGTAAAAACGGAATTAACCGGATCAAATTCAAAGAGTACGCCCATGTTGCTCACACCGCCATTGGAAGTGAGCCCGTAAAGCATTCCATTCGATGCCAGCGTCAGCGATCCGTAGGGATTGGCTCCGTTGGTGACTCCTGCAAAATCAACTTTATTGGTGAAGGTGTTTGATGTGATATCGTATTCAAAAAGAACGCCCATGTCGTTTAATCCTCCGCTGTAGGTCATGGCATAGAGTTTTCCGTTGCCGGCCATAACAAAATCGCCATATGGATTGGCCCCGGTTGCCAGGCCGTCAAACGAATGTTTTAAAGAAAAGAGGTCGCTGTTATAATTGTATTGAAAGATAATACCAAGGTCATTAATCCCGCCAAAGGATGTCATGCCGTATAAGTCTCCGGTGCTGGTTTCTATAAGTGAGCCGTAAGGATAACTCCCGGTCAGGGCGCTGTCGAGATGCCTTTTGACAATGTTGATTCCTGTCGCGGGATCAAATTCATACAAGGTCCCTTTGTCGTTGATGCCGCCACTATAGGTCATTCCATACAGTTTCCCATTCGCTGCTTCGGACATGTTGCCGACCGGAAAACCTCCGTTTGTTGCATTGTCGTAGTCGAGCACTTTTGTGAAGACATTTCCGATTGGATTAATATTGAAAATTACGCCGAATTCGTTTTGTCCTCCATAGGTCGTATTTCCGTAAAGCATATTATCAGCGGTGTAGATAAGCGATCCGTACGGATACGCGCCGTTTACGGTTATTGCAAAATCAATTTTTTTTGCAAACGAATTTGTTGTGCAATCATACTCAAACAAGACGCCGTTGTTGTTGGGACCCCCGGAGTTTGTTACGCCGTATTGTTTCCCATCGGAAGCGGTCATTAATGATCCAAAGGGGGCGCTTCCCATTGTCAATCCGTCGAAATCCTGTTTGCGGGTCAGGATGCCGGATGTGGGGTCAAAATCAAAGATTACACCTTTGTCGTTGGTTCCTCCACCCGAAGTCATACCCGTTAAAACCCCACATGCATTAATCAGTGTTCCATATGGGGACCTGCCGTTTAATGGTCCGTCAAAATCAATTTTCTTTGTAAAAACAGAAGTGACCGGATTGTATTCAAACAACACTCCGAGGTTGAGGGTGCCTCCCTGGGCAGTCATTCCGTACAACATTCCATTTGAATACTCTGTGAGCGATCCATATGGTCCCCGACCGTTGGCTGCACCTGTGAAATCAATTTTTTTGAGAACTGTTCCGGTGCTGATATTATATTCAAAAAGAACACCCAGACTGGATGTTCCTCCGCGGAAAGTCATTCCATAAAGCAACCCATTTGAAGCTTGCATCAGTGTTCCGTAAGGATTTTTGCCAGTGACTGTACCGTCAAAATCCCATTTTTTTATCAGAATACCCGTAGCCGGATTGAATTCAAACAACACCCCGGAGTTGCTTGCACCACCACCTGAGGTCAGACCGTAAAGCAAGCCATTCGAAGCCAACATCAGAGATCCAAATGGATTACGCCCGGTTGTTGCCGAAACCAAGTCAATTTTTTTGACAAAAACGCTGTTTATGGGATCGTATTCGAATAGCACGCCCGCGTTGCTTGCTCCACCACTCTGTGTCATACCGTATAATTTTCCGTTTGGAGCCAGGGTGAGTGATCCGTAGGGATTTCTACCATCCGTGGTGCCGTTGAATATCACCATTGGGGTAAATATCCCGGTGGTATTATCGAATTCGTACAACACCCCAGCGTCGTTTGGGCCACCGCCGAAAGTCATTCCATAGAGCTTCCCGTTTGTGGCTTCACAGAGCTGACTGTATAATGGATTTCTTCCAGGCAGGTTTATAAAGTTGTATGCAACCTGAAGCGAATCACCGTAACCATTTGTTTTGAAAACAACACCTCCTCCATTGCCACCGGCATAGGTCATGCCCCAGAAAGAACTCTGATATTGAGCGTGGCTGTTGAAAACAAGAAAGAGGAACGCCAGTGCAGTATATAATTTTCTCATAGGCCTGGATTTTGTAATAAACCTGTTAATGTTTAATAAAAAACAAGCATCTAATATAATAGAAATTCTATTAAAATGCAAGTTTTCCCGATATTATAGTACCAGCACTGCTCTCAATAGGTCAAACTAAGCAAATATGTTTGCAAAGCTTTATTAATAATATAGGGTTCGACTTTTTGAAAAATAAAAAGCCCTCGTTTTTGCGAAGGCCTTTTTGTTTAGTTTGATTATTATTATTCAACCACAACCCGCTTCAGCACAAAGCCTTCAGCGTTTTCAATTTTCAGCATATACACGCCCGGCGCAACGGAATTCAGATCAAACTGAACTGTTTTCTGTGCAGAAATTTGTTCTTTTTGAATGAATGAAAGCGTATAATCATCTTCGGCGGGGAAGGTGATGGTGAGCTGGCCGGAGGTTGGGTTGGGGTAAATAGAAACATTGAACAGATCATTTTCATCCAGGCCGGTGCAATCATTCACACTTACGATTGTGGTATCAAATCCGGTGCAGCCGCCACCATTCGTGTAGGAATAGATGATGTTGTGATCGCCTGGGCCGGCAACATCGGGATAAAACATATTTCCACTTACACCTGTTCCATAGAATGTACCCGCCGATGGAATTCCTGACAGATACATCGGATTGTCGGTGAGGCAAAATACCGTGTCGTTGAGAATAAGTGCCACAGCCGGAACCGGAGTTACCGACACCAGTGTGAAGTCCTGATTGCTGCATCCGTATGCGTCGTAGCCGGTTACAGTAAACACATCGCTGTTGGTGACAACAAAAGGAACATTGTTGGTAACGCCGTTATTCCACACAAAAGTTGTTGCAGTACCTGATGCTGTAAGCGTTACAGAGTCGCCTTCACAGACAGTGAGCGCAATGCCGGCATCAACAACAGGAGTAGGTTGCAGCTGCACATGAACGGTGTCATAATCCTTACAACCGGTGAGCAGATCTGTGCCAGTTACAATGTAAGTGTTACTGGCCAGTGGTTGGAAAGACATGCTGTTTACAACGTTGTTATTCCAATTGTACTGATTGGCGGTGCCGCTACCAGTGAGCGAAATGGTGCTGCCTTCGCAGATATTTAAATCCGAACCAGCATAGACAAACGGAAGCTCATGAACGCTCAGAATCAGTTTGTATGTGCTGTCGCAACTGTGCATTGTATTATAATGCGCATAGAATGTTCCGTTGTCCGAATAATTGTTGCCTTGCCATAAATAAGTCTCTCCGTGACAGATAGCATGGTTTTCCTCAATCATATAAATTGGATTTACCTGCAACATCATCGAGTCGGAAGTGATTGATTTTACAGGACATTGCGATGTGAGCACACAACGAAAATGAACACCGTTGATAGTGTCAGGAGCATCATTGATTTGCAGCATTGATGAGGTTGCTCCTGTAAAAACGCTGTTGTTTGAAATATCTGAAAAGCCGCTTCCAGAGCTCATTTGCCATTGGTATGTCAGATAGTTTCCATTGGCAATTACAGTAATCATCTGATCCGATTCGTGACAGACAGAAATATCCGCTGGTTGAGAAATAATTCGCATCACTGCAGGTATTTCCGTCAAGGATGAATACTGCGGCGATGCACCATTTGTACCATCAAAATCATGTGTTTTAATCAATGTATTTAAATTTACATCGTAGCGGAAAATTGTTCCGAAACCATATTCACCGCCTTCGCTGGTCATGCCGAATAGTTTTCCGTCGCAGGTTTTCATCATAGGAGACATAGGTGCAGAGCCAGTCAAAACCGCTGCAAGATTAATTTTTATTGCCTGCATTGAAGAGTTGGGATTGTATTCGTACAGCACTCCAGCGTCGAAAGATCCACCCTCTGAAGTCAAACCATAAAGATTTCCGTTTGCTGCCTCAACAAGCCCACCAACCGGAATACTTCCCTGATTTTCATTATCAAACTCAAAAGTATGAATTGTGTTTATCGATTGGCCTGCCTGTACAGTAAACAGCGTACCATTGTGAGAAATTGGCACTGGATAGTATTCAAATGCTGTGGGTCCGCCTATAGTAACACCATAGAGCATTTGATTCACCGAAGATTGAACAAGTGTGCCGGAAGGGAAAAAGCCCGTTGCCATTCCGTCCATTTGTTCTAAAGTTTCCACAGCCCCTGTTGTCGGGTTATACTCGAAAACAACGCCCAGCGTGCTTTCATACCACATTCCAAAAAACTCAGAATACATAGGATTGCCGCCCAATGATTGTCCCCAGAAATTTCCGTCAGCTGCAAGTGTCAGGCTGCCATTGGGGTGGTTCATATTATAATCCGCCAGATCAACCAGTTTTTGAACATGATGCGAAACAGGATCGAATGAAAAGATTACGCCTTGATCCAGGTCCCCACCTTTTTTTGTCATCCCATACAATAAACCATTGCTTCCTTCAATCAGGCTGCCAACTGGTGAAGCACCATTGATTGCATCAAAGCTGAAATCATCAGTGTAGATGTTGTTTGCTAAATCGTATTCAAAGAGTGTCCCCATGTTGTTTAATCCACCACTACTGGTCATACCATAGAGTTTTCCATTCGAAGCATAAAACAAACTTCCGTAAGGATTTGTTCCTCCGCTTTGTTCAAATGAATACACCACGGTTTGATTTTCACCATTGTCATCGGTTTTGAAAATACACCCAAGATTATTTGCTCCGCCATCGCGCGTCATTCCCCAGAGCTGCGTGCTGTCGGGGCCTTCATAACGAGGATAAAAATGAATTACAAAAGAGTAAATGCTGTCGCAGCCATGAACGGTCGAGTAATGTTCAACCACGGAATCGTTGCTTGAATACAGCTGCCCGCGCCATTCAACCGTATCGCCGATGATTGAATTAAAAACATCAGCGTAGTGATACGAAGGATGCACTGTCAGATTCAGATAATAGGTGCTGTCGCATCCGCCCTGAGTCAAATAAGGCATTACATAAAAACCGCTCTCAATATAATTTCCACCTTGCCAGAAGGCTGTGTCGCCGCCACAAATTTCAAGCGTATCCCTTTGAGTAAAACCTGGGCCGCCAATAACGTGCAGATCGAGAAAAAACGCACTGTCGCATAGTCCATACCCTTCGAAAATGGGTCTGTGAACTTCGTATAAACCGGCCTCTGTATAAACATTGCCCATCCACAAATAAGAACTTCCGTTGCAAATCTGTGCTGTTTCCAACGAATAAAAGCCCAACTCTTCATATACATTGTAGTCAACATCCAGCGTCAGATGATACACGCTGTCGCATCCAAGCGACGATGTATAATATTTATGGTAGATGCCTTCATAATCGTAAATTTCTCCATGCCACAACATGGCACCGCCTTCGCAAATAGTTGCCACATCATTAAATTCATATATCGGATTTATATTCAGGTGAAGAAAATACGAACTATCACACCCAGCCAAAGTTGTGTATGAATCCTGATAAATGCCGCTTTCGGTATACGGCATTCCACGCCAGGTGTAGATGTCGCCGTCGCAGATTGAAGCGGTGTCATTGAAAGCATATCCGGTGCCTGCTGTAGTTGTCAGCGTGAGCTGATAGGTGCTGTCGCAGCCATACATGGAATTGTAATGTGCATAATAGGTTCCGGCGGCATTGTAAATATTATTCTGCCACAGATAAGCACTTCCGGTACAGATGGAAGCTGTTTCATTGAAATTGTATTCACTGCGGATATTCAATTCGCTGGAGTTTGAATTGACATTGATGGACGGACAGGTAGAGCTCACCACGCAGCGATACACGTATCCGTTCATAGCGGAATTTGCTCCTGAAATATGCAATGTGTCATTATTCACTCCGCTGTAAACTGCATCATTGCTAAGGTTAGAATATCCTGAACCAAAATCTGCCTGCCAGGTATATGAAATTCCATTGCCGGACACATTCACGTAAAGCATAGTGTCGCTTGGATTACAGAGATCGAGCGCCGACAGATTATGGCTGAATTGCGGGCGTTGACATACTTCTATTAGTTTAGGGTTAGATACATAACCTTCCTCGCTTATTCCGAAAGTGAATTTTGAAACTAGTGAATCTGTAAGTGGATCATATTGGAATAAAACGCCACCTTCTCCACCAATCACTCCATTGGTCACTCCATACAGCTTGCCGTTGGAAGTACGAGTGAGACTGCCCAACGGTTTCTCCGTGCCAATTGAAGCAAGATCGGCCAGTTTTGTGAACTGGCTATACTCCGTATCATAACTGTATAAAATGCCGGCATCTGACCCACCACCATCTCTTGTTATACCCCACAACATGCCTGCGCTGTCGGCTTCCAGTCTGCCTTGTGGATGTCTGCCAAGTGAATCGGTGCCAAACTGATGCATAATCTCAATAACACCAGGACTAACGTATTTGAAAAGACTGTTTTCCGCCAAGTGAATTCCATACAGATTTCCATCCGAGGCCAATGTTATATTTCCATTGGAGCCACCTGAAGAAAAATTATTTAAAACGGTGTACGTTTCTGAATTATAATCATACCCGAATACTACACCGCCACCATTGGTGCCGCCACTCTGTGTGACTCCATATAAAACATGATTCGATCCTTCAGCCAATGTTACCCCGGATGGTTGACAACCGCTTTGAATATTGAGTTGCGCTTTTGTTTCGAAGAGGCCTATTGAAGGATCAAATTCGAATAAAGTGCCCACGCAGTTTTCAATGTCACTGAGCGTCATTCCATATAATTTATTATTCGAAGCCAGCAGCATTGTGCCTGACGGATAGCCAAAATCAAAGGGGCTAAATGAGTGTTGTACCTCAATGTTTTCGGTTACCGGATCAATGGAATAAATCACTCCTCCGTCTAAATCACCTCCAACTAAAGTCATTCCATACAACAATCCATCGGGACCGGCAGTGAGTCCGCCATCGGGATAATATCCTTCCGCGTCGAAATAATGCACAGCGGTTAAATTATCTCCATTACCATCTGTTTTGTAAATAAAACCGGCATTGTTCGGGCCACCTTCCATTGACACCCCCCAAAGCTCGCTCAGGATAGGCTCTTTGAAATAAATGGTCACTGCATAAATAGAATCACATCCAGCCTGCGTAACAAATGAGTCATAATAGGTGCCGCTGGCTGTAATTGCTTGTCCGTGCCAGTTTACGGTTTCACCAATAATTGCATTGGTTGTAAGATTGAAATGATAGGAAGGGTTCACTGTCAGGTGGAGGAAGTAGGTGCTGTCGCATCCTGCCTGCGTCAGATAATGATCTTCGTAAATTCCGGATGAGAAATAATTGTCACCATGCCAGGAGAAATTATCATCACTGCAAATAGCAACGGTGTCGTGGAAGGCGTATCCTGATCCGGGATTTACCGTGAGCGTGAGTTCAAAAATACTGTCGCAACCTTCGGCAGTCAGCGGATTGTAAACATGCGTACCAGCGGTAGTGTACACACTGTCTTGCCACAGATATGCAGAGCCACTACAGATTTCAGCAGATTCGGCAGAAAAATATATTGGATTAACAGTAAGATGTAAATTGTACACCTCGCAGCCATAGACCGTTTCAGTGATATCGGTATAATTTCCAGCCGATGAATAGGTGTTTCCGTGCCAGGTGTAGGTTTGGCCCTGACAAATTGAATAATTTTCGTCGTAAATGTAGGAGTCGTAACCTTCATCGATTCCGCCATCACAGTTATCGTCAAGTCCATTACAAAATTCATAGGCATCCGGATTGATGTATTCATCTGAGTCGTCACAGTCCATGTTGTTTTCAACATATCCGAGAGGCATCGTGCAGGATTGAATTGTTTCAAACGGATTGCCATATCCATCAACATCGGTATCGGCATACCAGAATGGCGCCCATTCCACATTTTCATCAATGTCGCCATCGCAGTCATTGTCTTCGCCATCGCATATTTCGATTGCATACGGGTAGGTGCTCTGATTGTTATCATCACAATCGAGTTTGTTGTCAACATAGCCATAGGGCGGAACACAAGCGTAAATGGAATCAAGGGTAAAACCATAACCGTCCCAGTCATTATCCACATACCACCACATTGCATCAAGTGCATTGTCGTCAACGGTGCCATTACAGTCATTGTCCCAGCCATCGCAAATCTCTGGGGCACCCGGATAAACATTGGAATTACTGTCGTCACAATCCTGATTATTGCCAACATAACCAGGCGACGGATTACATTCCGAAACAGAGTTATACGGGTCACCATAACCATCACTGTCGCCATCAAAATACCATAAAGGAGCATCGATGGCATAATCATCCTCAATGCCGTTGCAATCGTTGTCTTTTCCGTCGCAATATTCAATGGCACCCGGATAAACAGAGTTGTCGGTATCGTCGCAGTCCCAGCTCCAGTCATTTAAAGTATAGCCAGGGCCGGGATTACAGGAAAAAACAAAAATTCCCGGGTCTCCGTATCCGTCTTCATCGCTGTCGGCGTACCATATTGGTGAGTCCACCGCGTTATCATCGGTTACTCCATCGCAGTCGTTGTCCAGTCCGTCGCAAAACTCGGTGGCGCCTGGATAAACATTACCGTAATTGTCGTCGCAGTCAAAATCGTTTGAAACATAACCGCCAGGCTGAAAACATTCCAAAACAAAAAGAGCCGGATTTCCGTATCCATCCCAATCATTATCAAGATACCATGTTTGAACATCAATTGCGTTGTTGTCAACAAAACCATCGCAGTCATTGTCGGCACCATCGCAAACTTCAGGATGACCAGGATAAGCCTCGCTGAAATAGTCATCGCAATCGTCGCTGACATCTGATCCACCGACCAGAAAGCATTCCATTACGGGGGTTTCGAACATGTCGGTAGAGCCATGAGTGTCGCCATCGCTATCAACAAAACAATACTCATATCCGTTACAGTCTTCATCGATGCCGTCACCGGGAATTTCTATTGCACCCGGGTTAATTTCGCTTTCGTTATCATCGCAATCCATCATGTTGAACGATTCGCCGTCGAAAGTGTCGCAGGAGCCATCGAGTGCAATTACGGTTGTTCCTGCAATATCGCCATAACCATCCTGATCAACATCCTGAAAACAGTAAATAGCATCAACACCATTGCAATCCTGATCTAATCCGTCACCCGGAATTTCAGGTGCGTTCGGATAGATATCAGCGCGGGCATCATCACAATCGTTGGTAGGGTCAGCAGCAGTGGCTTCGTATTGATCGGCGCAATCACAATCAGCGCTTACCACCGTCGAAGTTGCATCAGGTCGGTATCCGTCATCATCGGCATCGGTATAACAGATGTCTCCGCCATCACAATCCTGGTCAATTCCATCGGCTACAATTTCAGTTGCACCCGGATGTATTGAACTCAAAGCATCGTTGCAATCGGTCGCAAACATTGACTCATATGCATCAAAGCAGTCCAGATCGGCAGAAGAGATGGTACCGGTGCCACCGTATCCATCAGAATCTTCATCATGGTAACACAATTCGCCACCAGAACAATCCTGATCAATTCCATCGCCGATTATTTCACTGGCACCCGGGTGAATGCTTGCCTGAGAATCGTCGCAATCTCCAATCGGATCAGCGTCGCCGGCTTCAGATGCATCGGCGCAATCGCAGTCAGCACTGGCAACAGTTGAAGTACCATCGGGTCTATATCCATCATTATCCGCATCTCTGTAACAGATATCTCCTCCATCACAATCCTGATCAATTCCATCGGCCACAATTTCAGGTGCCCCAGGGTAAATGGTTGGATTGAGTGGCTGACAATCTGCTCCGTCTAAAGACAAGTCGTCATCAGAGTCAGAATCATTTGGATCTGTTTCGCCTGCGTCAACAACTCCATTGTGATTTGCATCTTCCACATCATCTGTAAGACCATCTCCATCCGTATCTGTGCTGCGTGGATTAGTGGTTGTTACAGGATCCAAATCCCCTGTCCAGCCGGCCAGTGTTCCGGTGTAAGCTATTCTGTTGGGCGCATATGCTCCGCTGCTTGTTCCACCTGCAATAGGGCTGCTCATGCCTTTTTCAAGGCCGTCATTCAGTCCATCATTATCGCTGTCAGAGTCTCTCGGATCGGTTTCAACAGCATCCAGAATTCCATTATCATTCAAATCTTCGTCGCCATCCCGGAGTCCGTCATCGTCGTGGTCGGCATCGGCCGGATTGGTTTCAGATGCATCTACAAGCCCGTCGTGGTCTATGTCTTCGGTACCGTCGCTGATGCCATCATCATCGCTGTCGGCATCGAGCGGATCGGTTTTCGAAGAGGTATTGGCGTCAAAACGCCAGACCATCATGTCTGTTCCCAAATAAGAAACACCTCTTACATTGCTGGTCCCAGGGGCAACAGGCATATTCCTTCCGATTTCCTGCCCATCGTTTAATACGTCACCATCTGTATCTGACATTATTTTATTCAGACCCATCGCACTTTCGTCGGAATCGTCAATGCCGTCATCATCGGAGTCGGCATCCAACGGGTTGCTTTCAGAGGCATCGACAATGCCATCATGATCAAGATCTTCCGATCCATCCAATAATCCATCGCCATCCGTATCGTTATCGAGCGGGTCAGTTTCTCCTGAGTCGGAAAGACCATTGTGATTTGCATCTTCAATGCCGTCATTCAAGCCATCTCCATCAGAGTCAAGCATGGCGGCATTGGTTTCAGTCGCATCTTTTACACCATCATTGTCGTAATCTTCAATGTTGTCAGCGAGACCGTCGTTGTCACTGTCGGTATCACAGTCGCTGGTTCCCAGCGCGTTTTCTTTGACAAGTGTCAGTCCATCCAGGTCTTCATCGGCATTATTACCGCCGCCGCCTATTCCATCGCAATTAGAGTCAATTCCATCGCCGCATACATCCATCACTCCGGGATGAATTCCGTTGTTAGTGTCGTCACAATCTGTTCCGGTCGAGGCCTCATTGGGGTCGGCACAATCGCAGTCGAGCGAAAAAAACGGGCTGTACGGATCCCCGAAACCATCAGTATCTGCATCGGTGTAACAGGTGCAGGCATCTGACCCGTCGCAGTTTTCATCTATGGCATTTCCAGGGATTTCTTCAGCCCCGGGATGTATGGCGTTGTTATCATCATCGCAGTCGCCCGCAGCTATGGTCCAGCCGTCCGAATCAATATCCTGGCTGAAACCCTGTGTTGGCACTAATAGTATTGTGATTACAAATAGAACAAGTAGAAGATTTCTCATGGTGTGTGTTTTTTGGAAAACAGTGAAAAAGCAGATCTAAGACATGCAAATATAATAAAAAGATTAGTATGCAAATTTAACCGTTAAGCAGGCACTTTGTTAATGATTTTTGCTTTTCGATGTTAAACAATTCGGTAAAAGGAGAAGAAATGTTTTTCCGCAAAATTTCACATTCGACTAATTTTTTCGCCCATCAACGATGATGCTTTGTTAGCGCAGTCTTGCTCTTCGAATTTTATGGGGTAATCAAAAAGTCAAACAATATCGGTAAAAAGCTAAATAATTATGACATATAGCATAAAAGCGCAGATTTGAGGTTGTTGTGAACGTACCTTGCTCGTCGTAAATTAGATTTTGTTCGTCTGATGTTTCATTGAGTTGGGGTAAAATATTTTTCTAGTTTAAAAAGTTTGAAAATGAAGCAATTTTTATTGCATAGCATTATTGACTCTGAGCCGGTTGTATTGACAACGGCATCATTTATTTATGTTCATGCAATATACAGGAGCAGCCACCAGGTTTGCTCTTTTTATTACAACTCATTTTGCAATAACGGGCACAAAGAAAAGGTGCAAAGAAAGATTCTCTATTGTTCATCGGAAAAACAACAAGGAATTTGAACGCAGTAATTAAAAAATATGCCATGAAAAACTTCGACCACAAATTGTTCAGAAAAATGCATTGCAGGGGAGGCTGAATGCAGAAATGTAAAGTCACTAAAATAGAAACCTTAAAAGCGATTATCATGAAAACTAAAATAAAAACATTGACATCATTTCTGACATGCCTGGCCTTCCTTTTTTTTATGCAAAGCTGGGCTACGGCACAGGATTCAGAAATGCTAAGCATTCATAAAACAAGTCCGGCTGAAGCAAATCCCGGTGAAATTATTACCTATATTATAGAATTTTCCAACGTAGGAACAGCGGAGGCAAGCAATGTAATAATCAAGGATTATTTGCCTGCCGGAAATTTTTACACGTATGTGGGTTCCAGTCCGGCTGGAACGTTGGTGGGAAACACACTAATGTGGGATAAAACAAATATTCCGGAATTGGAATCTTTGGGAATTGGAATTCGTCAGATAACCGTTCAGATCCGTGCCGGTATTCCCGGAGATGGAATCAGCGGTTCAACAAGTGGTTATTATATGCCAGCGGCCAATAATATTATCAGCAATTATACATCCATTCAAAGCGATGTGACTAATCCGCCGGTTTTTGGTGATACGACCACTACTGTAGTTAACCAGTACTGCGGTGTGCAGGTGAGCGATGCAAGCGGAGTAATAAAATCTTCCACAAACACTGTTTTGTATTATCTAATGCAGATTAATAACAACGGGAATATTTATGATCAGTTCTCGCTGTCGGTTTTTAATCATGCGTGTAACGGACAGGATTTTGATCCACTTATGTCCAGAACGCTGGATATGAGCGGAAATGTAATCACCGAAACACCCTGGATTCAACCACATAGCACCTATCAGTTTCTTCTGGAGTTAACGGCGCCCATCGGCTCAAATCCGTTTCGGTTCAGTTGTCATGATATTACTGCTACGTCTGTAGCATGTCCAGGCACTTTTGATGTCGCTCTGACAGAAACGGAAATTGTTGGTGCTCCAAAATATCCATTGGTGAATATTTCGAAAATCGATTCGAAAGATCCGGTTGAAAGAAGCGAGGAATTCACCTATACCATTTTTGTATTTAATTCAAATGATAAATACCCGGCAGAGAATTTTAAGCTGTACGAAAATTATGATCCAAACATAGAATTTGTGAGTGCAGTTCCTGCACCGGATGCTGGTACAAACAATGTCTGGTCGCTGGGAACCATGGGCTATGGTCTCGATAGCGCAAAAACAATTATTGTTACGGTTCGGGTTTTAGACAATGCAATTTGTTCGGGCACAATTACAAATATGGTAGAATGCTCTTATACGAACCAAAGTCGTTATCCGACAGCAACAGCTACAACAAACATTCTCGGACATCCTGATCTCACAGTTTCGAAAACATTGGTCACGGTACCAATGCCCGCTGTAATTGGAGGTGACGTTTACTACACCTTGCGTTATAAAAATATTGGAAACTGTGCGGCAGAAAATGTTGTTTTGAAGGATTTCTTTGACAATGTGCATATGAATCCTATGTCTCTTGATGGAGGTTTGGTTTCCGGAGGAATGATTCAATGGAACCTGGGTACAATCAATCCCAATGACAGCGGTCAGATTAATTATTCGATGAAAATTGATCCCTCCGCAACGTTTAATCCCGGAGTTACCCTGGTCAGGAATTATGCAAGTATTACCACTGCGGTTCCGGAGTCTGATTACAACAACAATAATGCAATGGCGGTGTTTTCAATCACATTGCTGCCTGATATTTCAGTTGCCAAATCAGAACCGGATTCGCTATTCGCAGGAGAACAATATACCTATTCCGTTACAGTCGGAAACTACGGAGATTATGCTGCCTCAAATGTGATAACTGAGGATCTTTTACCACCCACGCTCCAGTTTGTTTCTGCATCCGATGGCGGATCGTTTGCTTTTGGAACTGTTTCCTGGCCGGTTATTCCAACCCTTGGCGTAAATGAAACACATACTTACACGGTTACCGTTTTGCCATTGTGTGCGGGAATACCATCAGTAACAAATGTTGTCAAAACTTCGTGTGCAACACTCGAAACCAATACCGCAAATAATTATTTTGCTGCAACATCGGTTGTTGTTGACAGAACATTACCTGTAATCACTTGCGCTGCTCCACAAAGTTTTGTTACCAACAATGGCTGCACTTATGTGGTTTCAGGAACAGGACTGGATGCAACAGCAACAGATAATTGCGGAATAGAGTCCTTAAATTTTGTAATTAGTGGTTCAACTACCGGCAGCGGAAATTCGCTGAACGGCGTTGCTTTTAATATTGGTATCAGCACGGTGACCTGGACCGCAACGGATAAAAGCGGAAATATCAGCAGCTGTTCTTACACTGTTGAAGTGAAAGATGTTGAAGTACCTCAATTTGTCAGTTGTCCAAATGGAGAAGAATTCATTCTTCCTACCGATTCAGGCTACAACACCTATACTCATAATGGTACTGCCTGGAATGCAACAGCTTCGGATAATTGTGGCATCGATTCATTAACCTATGTGCTGAGCGGAGCAACCATCGGCACCGGATTATCACTGAATGGTGTTGCTTTTAATATGGGAGAAACCACTGTCCTCTGGACAGCCGTTGACAGCAGCGGAAATAAGGCATATTGCTCTTTCAAGGTTATAGTAAACGACAATGAAGGCCCTGTGTTCAGCTTCTGCCTCACAGGAAACAATCAGAGCGAGAATACCGATCCGGGCGAAGACACCTTTACACAACCTGATAACAGTTGGGATGCAACGGCAACCGACAATGATGGAATTGCCAGTCTGACCTATGTTCTCAGCGGTGTTACTATTGGCAGCGGAACAACGCTTGCCGGAGTAGCGTTCAATATCGGCACAACCACCGTTACATTCACAGCCGTTGACAGCAGCGGAAACGAGATTGATTGCGTGTTTGATGTACTAATCACCGACAATCAGAATCCAGTATTCAGCTTCTGTCTCACAGGAAACAATCAGAGCGAGAATACCGATCCGGGCGAAGACACTTTTACACAACCAGATAACAGTTGGGATGCAACGGCAACCGACAATGATGGAATCGCCAGTCTGACCTATGTACTTACAGGCGCAACCACTGGCAGCGGAACAACGCTTGCCGGAGTAGCGTTCAATATCGGCACAACCACCGTTACATTCACAGCCGTTGACAGCAGTGGAAATGAGATGGAATGCGTGTTTGAAGTGCTAATCACCGACAATCAGAATCCAGTATTCAGCTTCTGCCTCACAGGAAATAATCAGAGCGAGAATACCGATCCGGGCGAAGACACTTTTACACAACCTGATAACAGTTGGGATGCAACGGCAACCGACAATGATGGAATCGCCAGTCTGACTTATGTACTTACAGGCGCAACCACTGGCAGCGGAACGACACTTGCCGGAGTCGCATTCAATATAGGCACAACCACCGTTACATTCACCGCCGTTGACAGCAGTGGAAATGAGATGGAATGCGTGTTTGAAGTACTAATCACCGACAATCAGAATCCAGTATTCAGCTTCTGCCTCACAGGAAATAATCAGAGCGAGAATACCGATCTGGGCGAAGACACTTTTACACAACCTGATAACAGTTGGGATGCAACGGCAACCGACAATGATGGAATCGCCAGTCTGACCTATGTACTTACAGGCGCAACCACTGGCAGCGGAACGACACTTGCCGGA
>MEOQ01000002.1 GCA_001769275.1 Bacteroidetes bacterium GWF2_43_63
TGGGATGAATCAAAACTGCCTTTGCTGTGGCTGGCTCCTTCGCAGTTCAGGTGCAAGGTTGCAGGAAATACAATTGTTGAAGGCGATTGCAAAATTCCGGGTGGAAGATTTGAAAAAACGACGCTTAATAAAGTGCCTTTCGACGGAAGTATTCCTGTTTCTTCGGCTACCAGCAATGCAGAAAGAATCCCGGAATTGCCGGAATATTTATCCAGACTGAAATTTGAGGATGTCATTAGTCATTTGCCTGCAGATTGTATAATGAATAATGCCCAGCCTTTTGATGGATACAGGTCATTTGCGGAACCTTGTCTGGTAACATATTTTTCTGGCAACACTCTTATTGAGGAAGGAAATATTTCCGGAAATCAAATTCTGATTTGCGATGGAACTCTGGCTCTTTCAGAAAATGTTCATCTGAAAGATGTTATTATAATTGCTCAGAGCGTTCTTTTTGAAAATAATTTTAAAGGATCGTTGCAGTCGTTTGCCCGCGACAGCATTATCACCGGCGAAAAATGTAGTTTTAGTTTTCCAAGTTCTTTTGTGATTTTTTCAGAGAACAATGATAATGCTCCAGCTAAAATTTCGCTGGGAGCAGATAGTGATTTTTCGGGTACAATTCTATGCTGGAGCATTCGTCCGACCATTCGTAATCATTTTCTAACTGAACTTTCCTCAAACACTCATATCATAGGAAACATTTTTTGCAACGGATATACTGAAATTAGTGGGGTTGTCGAAGGACATGTTGTCACGCGAAGCACGTTGCTCCACCTGGCCGGAGGCACACACGAAAACACACTATACAACTGCAGTATTATCGAAAGCGAGGATCCTAAAAACCTGTCCGGTCTAAATTTATTTATGGATTCGAAAAAAATGAAAACAGTGAAATTGTTGAAATGAAAAAAGTTGCCGGAACTACATTGATTGAATCATTGGTTGCAACTGTCATTATTATGACCGTTGTCGGTATATCGTCAATGATCATTGCAGGTTCGTTCCGATCACACACGAATCTGCCCCGGCTTCAAGCCATCAGTGTCTCCGACAGCCTCTGCGAAAGTATAATCAGTGAAGGCTCTTTCTCTGACAGAGAGTTTAGCAAAAACGGATTGAGGTATTCTGTTACATTCTCAGTGTTTCCTTCAGCAAAAAACATTTTGGTAATGACGGTTGATGCAAAAAACAACCTTGATCAGAATATAGGTTCCTTTCATTACTTAATTCCGGATTACTGATGAAAAACAAAGTTGCCGGATTTACAATTGCTGAGCTGCTCACTGCCATGATCATTTCCGGCATTCTCATCGCCGGTGCCTACAATGCTTTTCTTGCTTTTCGGCGGCAGTTCATTACTATATCTGAATCATCCGTCCAGACAACTTCGTTTTTTACGCTCTATAATTACGCCGATGATCAGTTCTGGGCGTCGGATTCTGTTTTGTACTCGTGTTGTGACACTTTATTGTTTTATTCAAATGACACTGTTTCTTCTACGCTGTGCTGTGACACCGTCGGAATAATTCTACTGCTGCCTTCGGCACGAGATACATTCAGAATGGATGATCCGGAATTTGTTCCACATTCTTACTCGGAAACACAACAATCACGATTTAAAATTCATTCCGCTGCCATTCGCGGAAAAATTGACAAGGATGAAGTGATGATTTGGATCGGATGGTGAGAAAATTGACACACTTTTTTGAATACTCCCAAAGATCGATAAGCAATTCTTCAATTGTGTTTTAGAAAAATCCAACTTTTCTTCTGAAAAAACACTTTGATGAAAAATATTTCTGAATTCGCGAACAATTCGCCATAATTTATATCGAATATTTTTGGAATCATTCAGAATTCGCCACAAAACATTCAATTTCAAAACAATTTTCGCCAGAAATTTTCAGGAATTACCAAAAATCGCCCAAAAATCGCCTCAAAATCGCCCGAATTTACCCAAAATTGCCCGATTTTCGTCCATTTTCGTCCGAAATTGTCTGAAATTGCCCGAATTTTGACCATTTTCTACCGGAATTGCCTGAAAATTGCCCGGGATTGCCTGGGATTGTTAAATCAAATCAAAAATATTCCGAAATTTAAATCGGGATTCTCTAAAAATCCGATTTGGAATCGATTTAGACTGTTTTTGGAAATGAAGAGTTTCGATATTTATGTTTATCTGGCTTTTAGGTGTTTTTTGATGTGATTTTCCAGAACTTATCAATAGGCTAGGGGATACTAGCGTTGATTTCTTACCAGGATGGTCTTCAATCGAAACAAATAATGAAGATTTGGATCCAAGTTTATTTCACCTGAAATTATCGTAGAAGGAAAGTAATTCCGCACATCAAAATGTAATCTTACTTACTGAGAATAGCTTATTAAATGAAAGAATCATATCTCTTATTTATAGGATACTTTTTTAAACATCACTCAGATAGAATAATACCGTTTTCATGCTGATTCTAGATTGGACATGTTCGGTTTTTTACAATTCGAAAATCTGAAGCCATATTGTTGAAATACGAGCTATTACTTATGGTATTCTTAATTGTCGGGATGAAGGAAATGGAGTCATTTTTATTCGAACCCCCGGTCCCAAAATTTCATTATTCCATAAATAGTTGTATATTTGCATTATAATGAAATCGTTCTTTAGACATCGTGAAGTGAAGTTTTTCAGCTGGTTTTTTCGTTGGACTGCATTTTAGAACATCAGAATAATAAGATTCAGAGGGCACTCCGTGCATTATTTCAAGGAGCCTCCCTCTCCGCAACCTTTCATAAAAAGCCCTGCCACGCAGGGCTTTTTCCATTAATGGCGTATGCCGCGCAAACTTGTTTGCAAGCGGCATACGCCATTAATGGAAACCTCTTTTGGAACAAAAGAGGTTTATGAAAGGTTGACGCCCCCCCAAACGGGATCACGGCGGAGCGAAGCGGAGCCGTAATCCTGCATCACTGCAGCCATGATGTATTTGCGTGAGGCTGCAGTGAAGCAGCAATACCGCTTTCGTATGCCGCGCAAACTTGTTTGCAAGCGGCATACGCCATTAATGGAAACCTCTTTTGGAACAAAAGAGGTTTATGAAAGGTTGACCCACCCCCAAACGGGATCACGGCGGAGCGCAGCGGAGCCGTAATCCCGCATCACTGCAGCCATACTGTATTTGCGATGAGGCTGCAGAGGAGCCGTAGTCGAGTTTTCCTATGCCGCGCAAACTTGTTTGCATGCGGCATACGCCATTAATGGAAACCTCTTTTGGAACAAAAGAGGTTTATGAAAGGTTGACGCCCCCCCAAACGGGATCACGGCGGAGCGAAGCGGAGCCGTAATCCTGCATCACTGCAGCCATGATGTATTTGCGTGAGGCTGCAGTGAAGCCGCACATTTTCAAATTTGCACACTATCACATTTTCAAATCAAGGCATCAGCAAATTAGCAAATCAGCACATTAAATCGTACTTTTGCACCCGAAATGGGAAGAATAATGGCCATCGATTACGGTTCGAAACGCTGTGGTATCGCAGTGACGGATGAATTACGCCTGATCGCGTCGCCACTCGAAACGGTTCCAGCAACGGGTTTGCTTGAGTTTCTGAAAAAGTATTGCGCACAAAACAAAGTCGACATTCTTGTTTTCGGAAAGCCAACCGATATGTCGGGAAAGCCGTCGGACAGCGAAAAGCAGATCACTCCATTTATTAATCAGCTCAAAAAGGCTATGCCCGACATGCAGATTGATCGCTGGGATGAACGTTTTACGAGCAAAATGGCGTTGCAGGCTATGATTGATGCCGGCTCGAAAAAATCGGACCGCCGCGAGAAAGGAAATATCGATAAAGTGAGCGCTGCTATTATTCTTCAGGATTATCTGACCTATAAAAAACTGTAGTTATGTTGTTGCCGATTGTTGCATACGGACACCCGACGCTGCGGAAGCGTTCCGAAGATATCACCCCGGATTACCCCGATCTGGAAAAATTCATGGCAGATCTTACTGAGACCATGTATGTTGCCGATGGAGTTGGTCTGGCCGCTCCACAGGTGAATCGAAATATCCGGATGTTTGTTGTCGATTGCAATCCTTTTAAAGAAAAATATCCTGAAGCTTCAGGCGTGAAGGGCATTTTTATCAACCCTGTGATGCTCGATGAAACGGGCGAAAGCTGGTTCTACAATGAGGGTTGTTTGAGTGTCCCTGGCATTCATGAAGATGTCTCAAGAAAAAAAACGATTAAGATCAGGTATCTGGACGAAAAATGGGTGGAACATACAAAGACCTACACAGGCATCGTTGCTCGCGTCATTCAGCACGAATACGACCATTTGGAAGGGAAAGTATTCACCGATCATTTGTCGCCCATGCGTAAGTTATTATTGAAAGGGAAACTCAACGATATCTCTTGTGGAAATGTTGATGTTGATTACAAAATGATTTTTCCGGCTAAAACAAAGAAACGATAATGAAAAACAAAATTCTGATTATTTTCCTGATTGCGCTCTCTGCCTGTTCTGGAGGCCGTCAGAACCGTCTTGACGAAATCAAAGAGAAAGAAGCTATTCTGACAAAGTCGTACGAAGAGGTTTTCGACAGATCGACAGCTGAATCACTCAGGCAGGATTATCTTGATTTTGCTGACCAATATCCCGAAGACAGCCTTGCTCCAAAGTTTTTGCATAAAGCAGCCGAACTTTCTCTTGCTATTGAAATGCCTAAGGATGCTGTAAGTACACTCGATACGCTGATTTCAAGGTATCCGGATTATGCATTTCTGCCCGATGCTTTGTTTTTCAAAGGATTCATACTCGAAAACCACATAAAGGATATTCCTGCGGCAAAAAAGGCCTATGTTGATTTTCTAAAACGCTTCCCAAATCACGAACTGGCCATTCAGGTTTCGCAAACCATTGAGAATCTTGGAAAATCACCCGAGGAACTGGTGAAGGAATTCATGGCTCGTACCGATCAACCCGATTCAACCGCTTCGGATTCAGTCAATTAAAAATATTTGATCATTTATTTGGTCGTTTCAAAAAAAAATCGGACTTTTGCAGTCCCAAAAAAAGTATCGCTATGTCACGTGTATGCCAATTAACAGGAAAATCGAGAATGTCGGGAAACCATGTTTCTCACTCCAATATTAAAACCAAACGTAGATTCTATCCTAATCTGCAGACTAAGAGATTTTTTCTTCCGGAAGAAAATCAGTGGATTACGTTGAAGCTTTCTACCTCAGCATTGCGTACAATCGACAAAAAAGGTATTACCGCTGTGATGAAAGAACTCATTGCAAACGGATATATCAAATAAATGAATTTTACTTTGTACATTTGAAGCTGCTTTCGGCAGCTTTTTTTGTTTCCGGTACTGCTGCATACTAAAGCCTGATGTAATCCGTTATTAACCCTGCATGAGCCGAATTCTGATTTTTCTACTGATTGCCACTTTGTTTTCTGCAGCTTCTCTCAAAGCTCAGGACACTGAAACAAACAATCTTGTGCAGTTTTCCGGGGTGGTTGTTTCGGCAGACAGTCTTAAGCCCCTTCCATTCACTCATATAATTATTAAAAACTCCCATCGCGGCACCATGGCCGATTTTTTCGGTTTTTTCTCCTTTGTTGCTGAAAAGGGTGATATTATTGAATTCACTTCGGTAGGATATAAAAAATCATTCTACAAAATCCCTGACTCCTTGTCTGGTAGCCGATACTCACTCATTCAAATGATGCAAACCGACACGCTTTTGCTCACCGAAACCGTGATTTATCCGTGGCCAACACCCGATCAGTTCAAGCAGGCTTTCCTGCAAACCAGACCTCCGGAGGATGATTATGACCGGGCTTTGAAAAACCTGACACTGGCTGAATTGAAAGAGAGAGCTGCCGAAATGCCCTCTTCAGGCAGCATGAATTTCAAAAATCAAATCGATCTTACTACCAGCCGCTTGTATTATGCGGGCCAGCTGCCACCTAATAATCTGCTTAACCCGCTTGCCTGGTCTCAGTTTATCAAAGCGTGGAAAAATGGAGATTTCAAACGTAAGGACTCTCGCGATAACGATTATTTTTACAATGAGCCGCTTAAGTAAATCACATTTTTCGTTTGTTTTTGTAATAGTCCTGGCTCTTGGACTCATTGCTCCTGTACTCTCAGTGGCTCAAAACACTGCGGTGGTTTATGGCAAAGTATCCGACGAAAAAGGCCGGCCGCTGGAATTGGTCAATATTTCTATTATGGGCGTGCCCGGTGGCACTTCTTCTGATGCCGGTGGTAAATATCAACTAACCATTCCTGCAGGTAAGGATGTGATTGTAGCTTTTTCAATCCTGAGCTATTCGGTCGAGTTCGATACCGTACAACTGGCTCCGGGTCAGCGTTTAGAACTCAATGTCGCTCTCACCGATAAAGCCACGATTCTTAGACCAATTGATGTTACCGCGCATTACGACATGGCGGGGGGCATCATTCGTCTCGATCCCCGTACTTCAGCACTTCTTCCCACCTATGGTGGAATCGAAACCTTGGTTAAACTGATCGGAATGGGCGTTTCCTCCGGAAATGAATTGTCTTCAACTTATTCAGTTCGTGGTGGAAATTTTGATGAAAATATTGTCTACGCCAATGATATTGAGATTTACCGTCCATTCCTTGTCCGAAGCGGGCAGCAGGAAGGACTCAGTTTTCTCAATTCAAGTCTGGTGAATTCCGTTTCATTCTCCTCGGGCGGATTTGAGGCCCGCTATGGCGACAAAATGTCCTCGGTGCTTGATGTTCAATACAAACGTCCTGATTCGCTCCGCGGCGACGCTCACGTGAGTCTACTCGGTGCCAATATTCATATAGAAGGAAAAGGTCCCAAAGGACTCATGACTTTTCTTTCCGGCTTTCGGTACAAAAGCACGCAATATGTTCTGAATGCCATGGAAACCAAAGGCGATTACAAGCCTTCCTTTCTCGACTGGCAGAATTATTTCACCTGGCAATTATCTGAAACTTCGGAACTCAGCATTCTGGGATACATGAGCTCAAACCGATACAATCTGATTCCCGAAACCCGCGAAACCACCTATGGAACGGTTAATCAGGCATATCGTCTCACCATCTATTTTGATGGAATGGAGTCGGATCGTTTTACTACATTTCTGGGTGGCGCGCGTTTTCAGCATTATCCAAACAAAGATCTGCTGCTGAAATACATCGTTTCAGGTTATTCATCGCTCGAAGATGAAACTTACGACATCCAGGGACAGTATTGGATCGGGCTTTTGGAATCGGACATGGGCAGCGACCAGTTTGGCGAAGTGGCAGAGAATATGGGTGTAGGCACATTTCTCGACCATGCCAGAAATTATCTTGATGTAAACGTTTTTTCAGCCGAACACAAAGGAATGCTGGAGAAAGAAAAGTTTTATCTGCAGTGGGGAGCCAAAGCGCAGCATGAGAGAATTTATGATGAGATTTTGCAATGGAATTATATTGATTCATCAGGATATTCACTGCCTCATTTATCAGATTCTGTTGGCTACACCGGCCCGCAGCCCTATCAGAATCTTACCATGAATGATTTGCTGATTTCAAACCTGCAGCTAACGTCCATGCGCTATTCCGGCTACATTCAAAATGGCTGGGAGTGGAATATCGACAGCGTCAGATACAATGTGATTGCTGGTGTCCGCAGTTCATTCTGGGATGTGAATCAGCAACTGATTGTGAGTCCTCGGGCTGCTTTCAGCATGAAGCCAAACTGGGACCGAAGTTATCTATTCCGTTTTGCAACCGGCATGTATCAGCAACCGCCCTTCTACCGAGAGCTGCGCGATATGCGCGGAAATCTTCATACCGATGTGAAGGCACAGCAATCCATCCATTTTGTTGCTGGATTTGAGCACACAGATTCGCTGTGGGATCGCCCCTTCAGGGTTGTAGGCGAGGTCTATTATAAAGCGCTGAGCAACATGATTCCTTATGTAATCGACAATGTACGTATTCGCTACTTGCCTGAATACCGCTCGCATGGCTACGCTACAGGAATCGACCTGAAAATGAACGGTCAATTTGTTGCCGATGCTGAGTCTTGGGTTAGTATCAGCATCATGCAGACCCGCGAAGATATTGAAGGTGACTTCTATCATATATTTCTGAATTCAGAAGGCGATACTATAAACTCCGCTTCCATCAACAATGTTGCTGTTGACAGCATTCGCATTGAGCCTGGGTTTATTCCGCGTCCTGCCGATCAGCGGGTGAATGTCAGTCTTTTCTTTCAGGATTATTTACCCAACAATCCGAGCTACAAAATGCATTTGAGTCTTGTTTTTGGCACCGGACTTCCGTTTGGGCCACCCGACAGCGACAAATACAAACAGACTTTACGCATGCCGCCCTACAGGCGCGTTGACATCGGTTTTTCAAAACAACTGGCTGGGTATCATAATCCCGATAAGCCCGCAAAAGCAGCGCGCAACCTGAAATTTATCCGTAACGCATGGATCAGTCTCGAAGTTTTCAATCTGCTGAATATTAATAATACCGTTTCGTACATCTGGGTCACCGATGTCGAAAACAACCGATACGCTGTTCCAAATTATCTTACAAAAAGGCAATTGAATCTCAAGCTGCTGGTGGAGTTCTGAGCATTCAGCTGAAACGGATGTTAGATGCTTTGCTTTTTGTTCTTTTACGAAATCTCCATTTTCTTCATTAACCACTTTCCTGTCAGGACAGACTCTATCCAACAATCACTTCCCGGGATTGATTCAATCACCATTTCGAAGTCCCCCGAAAAACAATCCGATAACGAATTATATACTCCCGTATATACTATTTCCGGATGTTCTTTCGTCCTGTCTATAACTAATTCACCATTCTCGTCAATATAGTAAGAGAAAGGATATTGTTTAGTAAAACTAATTAACTCTTCATTCCAGAATCCAGAAATGATAATAGGTTCAACAAGTTGTTCGGACATCTCTCTTTCTATGCATTTTCCGACAAATGTTCCGTTTTCAGCTATAAGGTCAAGGATGAATTCGAATGTTTTTCCTTCATCGGATTCATATTCAGGGCCAAGTGTATATTCCCCTTCCCATTTTCCTGTCAGCGATTTCAATTTATTCATGGTAATTCAAGTAATATAGAACGTTATCCGTTAATAAGCTCATTAACAATGTGTATCATAAAAGTAATGAGATTGCTACAACACTTCTTATTTGATAATTTATCCTAAGCTCCCTGTCTTTAATAGATGGTAAAGTTTTTTTTTCAAAGTTTAATTTTGGGTAGAAACACAATTAGTCCGATTATAAACGCTGTCATTGCGCTTATAAGCACGGCGGCAGCAGATAAATCTTTAATTTTTTTAATTTTCTCATTTTTATCGGTTGTCAAATAATCTGCAATATTTTCAATGGCTGTGTTAATTATTTCAGCTGTTATTACCAACCCAATTGAAAGGATTATGGCAATCCATTCATAAGTATTTACATCAAATATTATTGCTGCTGTTAGTACAATGATTGTCGCAAATAAATGTATTCTCGAATTATGTTCTTCTTTGAATAAAATTCTTAGACCATTAAATGCAAATACAAAACTCTTTATCCTTTTTGCTATTGAAAATCTTTTTTCTTCCATTTAGTTATGTTGTCAGGTTGTCAAACATAATACTTTTTGTTGTCATTTAGCCCTTCCCATACAGCCCCAGCATCCGCCCAACAAATATAGCAATAACGCCTCTCCATTTTCAAATTTTCAAATCAGCAAAAAACAACTTCTCTCGTATTCTCACATATGCGAAGCATCACATCGCCGACTGTGTCATCACGTGAAACGTGACAAGCTGTTTTACGTGAAGGCGCACATTTCCACATAATTTCATTTCATCCCTTGTTCGGTGTTCCTTATTCGATTTTCAAATCGCACATCACTTCAAAAATCACATATCTCAAATCTTATATCGAAAATCCTTATTCTTCTTTCTTAAAAATATTCCCAATCTCTTTTCCGATTTTCTGAACAGCTTCGAGACCAATATTCAGCGGCTCATGCGTGATATCACCATAGCTGTCAATAATACTACGGCTGCTGATTTGTTTTGGGTAGAAGAGAATGCGGGTGTTGCGCGAAAAATATTTTTCAAGCTTTGCCGGAATAGATTCCAGCTGTTGATTAAAAGAGAACGATCCCTTCCTGGAACCAATAAATAGAACTATGTCATCTTCGCGGATAAAGCGCGATAAAATGAGAAAATCATCCCAGTTCTCAAATGGTCGTAACTCGTTTGAAACGTGATTTTTCAGCAAGATTAGCGCGTTTGCAATGGCACCTCGCGTAGTTCCGTTTGAAAAGAAGACCATCTCAATTTTTAATTCACTGGCAAGCTGAATTGTTTTCCCCATCCAGAAGCCAAAATCGCTTTCCTTTTCACTGTAGGGTGGAGCAATAATTATTAGTCTTTTATAGGAGGACGCTGGCTTATTTATATGACAGATGAAAACCGTTTTTTCGATTTGCTCCAGAATGTTTTCAAGACGAATGTCTGATTTTCTGTCAGACAGGATCCCGCTGTCAGGCCATGGAAACACGATGGTTTCAGCCATAATTTCTCGCGACTTCCTGACAATTCCACTTAAAAAATGATGATCAATTGTTACAGCTATATTCAGTCTTGTTTCCGTGGCAGCTGCATATTTTACACATACTTCAAGATCTTGCCGGACCTTGATAATGCGACTTTCAGAATCTTCATCGTTGGGCACCACCGCAAGCAAAGAAACTGGATGAACAGATTTTTTATCTTTTATCAGTGCAACAAAATCAATGAGTTTTTCCATTTTTTGAATGGATGTAACAGGAATCAGGATATGCTCTGAATGCCGTCCGTTTTCTGCTTTTAAAGGC
The DNA here is from genome assembly GCA_001769275.1 of Bacteroidetes bacterium GWF2_43_63. Taxonomy (NCBI): domain Bacteria; kingdom Pseudomonadati; phylum Bacteroidota; species Bacteroidetes bacterium GWF2_43_63. Next base: position 10,908 of record MEOQ01000002.1, read on the forward strand.
TGATCACCGGTTTCGAGAATGATTTTTTTAGAAGCACGTTCAGTCACAAACGATGAAACAACACAGGTTATTAAAATCAAAATAATGATCCCATTCAAAATAGTGTCATCAACGAGCCCTGCCTCTTTTCCTACAAGTGCTACAGCCAGAATGGCCGCTGCATGAGCACTGCTGAGCCCAAAAATCAGTCTGCGCTGTGCCCGGCTGAATTTGAAAATCACCTGTGTCAGAAATGCTGCAACCCATTTGCCTGTAATGGCTACAATTGAAAGCACAACTGCAATTACAATTGCGGTATATCCAGAGAACAGAACGCTTACATTCACCAGCATTCCTACCGATATAAGAAAAAACGGAATAAACAATGAGTTCCCGATGAATTCAATCCTGTTCATCAAACTTGATGATGGCGGTATGAGCTTATTTAGCGACAGTCCGGCTGCAAATGCACCGATGATTGGTTCAAGCCCTGCTGCTTCTGCAAGAAATGCCGCAAAAAAGACAACTGCTAATACAAAAATATAATGCGAGTATTTTTCACTCTCCAGTTTTCTGAAAAACCATTTGGCAATGAGCGGTACAACCAGCATCATGAAAAGGGTAAACAAAGTAATCGAAATCCCCAACTGCATCCAGAAATCACTCCCGGTATTGCCTTCTCCGGCTCCTGTCAACACAGCCAGGGCAATCAGAACTCCTGTATCTGTTAAAATTGTCCCGCCAACAGTAACCGCCACTGCTCTGTTTTTGGCCAAGCCAAGTTTACTTACAATTGGATATGCGACCAGCGTGTGTGTTGCAAACATACTTGAAATCAGCATCGAAGGGAGCAAGTCATAGTCAAACCAAAAGTAGATCACCGGAAACCCTATTGCGATGGGGATTACAAATGTGAAAACTCCAAATAGAATACTCTTGAACCGATTTGACTTGAATTCGTTAAGATCGAGCTCCAGTCCCGCAATAAACATGATATACAAAAGTCCGATGGTAGAAAACAGATCAACAGCCGAGCTTTTTTCTAAAATATTGAGACCATAAGGCCCGATGATTACACCGGATATAATAAGACCGATTATACTGGGGATATTGAGCTTGCGTAGTAATATCGGCGCCAGCAGAATAATGGCCAGAATCAACGAGAAAATCAGCACCGGATTTTGGAGCGGAATATGAAAACCGGATGTTAGTTGGTGGATAATTCTGTCCATGTTTGAATGACTGGGAAAAGGTTTTGCTTTTATACGCAAATTATGCGTAAAAGTATACATTATTCGAAAAATTTTGACTATTAGAATATAATCATTATATTTGCCGAAAATCACATCAATGAATCCGTATTTTGCATCCAACCTGAAATTTCTGCGCAAAAGAAAGAACCTGACTCAGGACGAGTTGGCCATTGCGCTCGACATGAAACGTTCGACGCTCAGTGGATACGAAAATCAAGTGGCAGAGCCAAGTCTCGACGATATTGTGCGCTTCGCTTCCTTTTTTCATATCTCTATCGACAGCTTGCTGACAACAGATTTCAGCATTGTTAGCGAGTTTCAGATACGTCAGATGGAAATGGGCTCTGATCCTTATGTGCGCGGCAGCAACCTCCGGGTGTTGGCCACTACAGTTGATGCAGGAAACAATGAAAACATCGAGCTGGTGGAAGAAAAAGCCAAAGCCGGCTACAAATCAGGGTTTGCCGATCCCGAATACATCAAGGTTTTACCAACTTTCTCACTGCCGTTTCTGAGCGCCAGCAAAAAATACAGAACATTTCAGATCAGTGGCGACAGTATGCTGCCAATCCCGGATAAAGCTTTTGTCACCGGCGAATTTATTCAGAACTGGAATCTGATCCGCGACCGGCAGGCATACATCGTACTAACACTCGATGATGGTATCGTTTTTAAAGTGGTCGAAAACCGCATCAAAGCTGAAGGCAAGCTGGTTATGTACTCCCTCAACCCAATGTATCAGCCCTACGAACTGAATGTGGCTGAGATAAAAGAAGTCTGGAAATTTGTGCATTATATCAGTCCTGAACTTCCTGAACCAGTTCTGCCACGCAATGAATTACAAAGCACAGTTGCAGAGATGAAGCGCGATCTCGACAAGATAAAACGGCAACTTGGATCAGGTCGTCAATAACCGAATATGATTGTAGAAAAATTGTTCGAAACGCTGAACGCGCAGAAGCCATTTCCAGATTATATTATTCATCGGGGCTCTGTCTTTTCTGCCGTCGAAGATGCCGAAGGAGGCATTGGCATTGTTGCTGCGCCGGACATACCGGATGACATTGCCGAAGCGGATGAATATTTCAACCGTGTTACAATGCAGGCACGAATCAATGCCCGAGTAAACCGTATGAAGCCAGGTCTGACAGAAACCAGTTTAGTTGACCTTGTCTCTTCAAAAGCGCCGGGGAAAATTGTTATGGCAGGCTTCATCAGGCCGGTGTATGAGCAGTTATTGGCGGCTGGTTTTAACTGCCATGTATTTGACTTTAAAAAAGAAGCATCTGAATTGTTGCCATTACATTTAATGGACTCTTATCTCAGTGAAGCAGATGTTTTAATTACCACCGGAACTGTTTTCTCCAATGGCAGTATCGATACGATGTCAAAATTGCTGAAGAAAAGTGCAGATTTATATGTGATAGGTCCATCTTCTCCTTTATCACCTGAATTATTTGACTGGCTGCCGTCGCTTCAGGGAATCTTTGGCAGTGTTGTAAAGACAAAAAAAATACTCCCGAAAATCGATTCGGGAGCAGGGACAAGACAGTTGCACGAAGAACTGAAAAAAGTAGCGCTGCTGCGAATTGCTACATCTCAGGATAGGTCCTGATGGGAATAGTCAGCATCACATTCTGACGAACCTTGATTCCGTTCATCACAGCGGCATCAAACTTTAGCGTTTTAATGGCAGCAATAATTTGCTCATCAATGCCGTAACCAACTCCATGAACAATGGTGAATTCCTGCAGCTTACTATCGAAATTAACATCAAAGCTGACCAGGACTTCGTCTTTTATATTGGCTTTTTTTGCTTCTTCGCTGTAGTTAATGCCGGCATAGATGGTTTTGTACATCAAATCTTCGCCAACAGTACATTTAGCTTCAGCGGTGTAAACAACATCCATGTTCTGGGGGTCAGAATACTTGCTGCTGTCGCGGGTGGGATTGATTTGTGCCTGAGAAATCAGACCTGCACTTAAAAAAATAATTGCAAAAATTGTTCTCATGGTTGGGGGATTTATTATATTTGAATACTATTTCTCAACAACTCTGCCAGCTTCTACGAATGAAATCTGAAAATGTTTCTTTTAATAAGGCTTTATTGGCCTCTATTGCACTGATTTGCCTGCTTTTGGGTTCTGCAAAAGCTCAGAATTACAATGATTCACTACTTGATGGTGCATGGTCAGGCAATGCCGAAAAGGTGAAAAGGGCCATGCTCAACAAAGCTGATTTGAATTACACATTGCTGGACGGTGCAACTGCGCTGCATTATGCGTGCGGAAACAATAATTTGCTCATTGTAAAAACATTGGTGTCTGGCGGAGCTGCGGTAAACCTTCAGGACAAAAGCGGGCGCACGCCGTTGCATGTGGCTGCCGAAAACGGTAATGACAGCATCGGTGAGTTTTTAATTGTCAATGGAGGACTACTTAATGAAAAAAACAACGCGGGTTACACGCCTCTGATGATTGCTGTTGCAAGGGGGTTTTTCATTTTTTCAGACCTGTGTTTATATTATGGCAGCGACATTCGGATCAAAGCAAATGATTCGTCAACTGTTTGCCACTTGTCGGTGCATAATGGCAATTCACTTATTCTGCAATTACTCATCGACAATGGCGCTGAAGTAAATTCTTGTGACAAATCGGGCAAAACGCCGCTAGCCCTGGCGGTTTTATACAACGACACAGCCTGTACCGGAATTCTACTGCGGGCAGGAGCAGATATGTCACAGAAATGTTCAGCATTCACAGAAGAAAGTCTGATATCTGAGGCAATCAATAACGGATGTGATGCAACAGCGCAATATCTTTTAAAGCACGCAGCGTTCCGACAGAAATGCAACCTGCCACGAATGCGCGATAATGTGATTCGCCTCGACCACCGCGAAATGGTTCTGGCATTTAGAAATGACAGCATCCCATTGAGCTGGCGGCCTGTTTTTCAGGGAGTTCTTTTTAAGCCCGAATTATTCATTAATTTCCGCGACCATTTTATGGGCTTCAGCATGGGAACCATGGAAATGAAATCGAAGATTGGCTTTGAGTTTGGCCTGGCAACGCGTTTATGGAAGAAAAGAGTTTTGTATGACTATGAACCGGAAGGGGAGTTGCTCCAATTGCAGGAAAAGCGCGGGTTTGTCTATTTCGGACAATATAAAGCAATACGCCTTTTTCAAAAACGATATTCCGGATTGCAGATAGAACCCGGGATTCAGGAAACATTCACCTGGGCTCATTTTGACGGTATGGCAGCGCGTCCGTGGCGCGGCTGGACCATTTCCCCAGCGTTGGATGTTGTCTGGTTTGGTCATCACTGGAATGTTTCGCTTGGCGCAAGATACTTTGATTTCAATAACACACTGCCAGCTTTTTATTTTTCTCTCAGTGGTGGCTGGGTTATCCCTTTTAAAAACTAGAAAAATGAAACTATTCAAATATCTGGCATTGCTTCTTGTCGCTTTGTTTCCAGCATCTTGTGTTGATGACAATTATGATGACTGCGAAACGCAGGATTGTGTTTCTGTCTATCCGACAACTGGTACACTGACCGTGAAAGTAACGCCTAATTCATTGAATTCATCGGTCCCCATTCAAATATTTGCGGGTCATTACGATGACGGGGAATTGATACGCGAAGACACTTTATATTCTGACCGGCAAAACTATGTTTTTGCGCCGGGGATCTATTACTCGGTTGCAGCGAAATATCAGACTGAAAGTGGAGAAATAATAGTTGTTGATGGTGATAAAATAGAAGTGGTCACCAATACTGATTGTGATTCGGTTTGTTATTCAGTCAATGATGCCACCGTAAATTGCAAGTTGCATTATTAACCAGCAGTGGTATTTGACTAAAATGTTGTTTTCTGAACGCCGTACCGGGCTTGTATTTCCTTTGATTTGCAACCCTGCATCATCAGCACTACGCTAATGCATAATGCTGCAATAAGCAAAACAACACGCACTGCAGGTTTGTGCAGTCGATCCGGTTTGTTCATATAAAAATCACCTTTTGGTATTGTGATTTATAATAACTTCGAAATTGTCAGGGTTCCAGAAATTTGAGAATTTCATATGATCCTGCTGTTCATTCATTTTGTCCTTGAAAATATCAACGCCGAATTCATTTTTAAATATCATCCATGGCAATTCGGAGCAATAAAATGTAGATGAATCGGCAATATCAAAAGCGTGGTCAAAGGTGACCCGCTGACTCATATAATCAAGTGCTTTTTCGCTGATTCTGCTTCTTGTGGAGTCGTTGGCGTCTTTAAAACGAACTACCATGATTGAGTTGCGCTGACTGTCGCGGATAAATCGCGGGAAAGTCTGCTCCTGGACTCCATCCCAGGGCGACAATGACTGCGAAACACAGTGAATTATCCGGAAACCATGAGAAGCTGTGTCGCTTTTTACCAGTACTGCGACATGCGACACATGATTTTCTTCGTTCATTGAATTGGCAATTGCATCGCTGACGAGCCCATAGCCATGACGTAAAATCAAATCACCGTCTTTCAGCATCGCGTATTCGTCAGGAGTCAGGTCGTATGATTCATATTGCTGCTTTTGTTCGCTTCGCAGGTCATAGGTAGACAGAAACAAAACAAAAGCAGCAATGAATATCAGGATTGTTAGAAGTCCCTTCTTCATTGCTGCTATATGTAAAAGAGCTAAAACTTATTCAGCAACTTCTTCAGTTACATCATCAGTAGCTGTGCTGTCGCTTTCCATGTCAACTTCTTCGGTATCATCACCACCAGTGGTTTCTTTTGGGAAACTGGCAACTTTCCATGCGCCGTCAACTTTTTTCAGATCGATGTTGCCATCTTTACCATCTTGTTTGTAAGTACAAGAAGCTGCATCTTCTTTAGTGTCGCATTTCATGTTTTCGATTTTTACTTCTTTAGCTTCGGGTTTTTCGCCGCCCATTTCGCTCATTGAAGCAAAGCTTTCGAGAGTTTCGATAGTTTTTACTGCATCGCCAGTAGCAAGTTCTTTAGCATCTTTGAATTCGCTTTTTGCAATGTGGGTAAGGAATTTTTCGGCCACTTTTTCAGGAGTGTCGGCTCCACCACCACAACTTGTGAATGCGAAAGCAATAACTGCTGCTGCGAGAACGCTGAAAATCTTTTTCATTGTTTTTGGTTTTTGGTTAGTAATTGAAATTTGGTTTTCATTGCAAAAATATACAAAAATCCTGATGTGACAAAAAATATTTTACTTTTAGGCATGTTTTACTTGGATTTAATTGCTAAATTACTTCAAAATAAGGAGTTGCCAGGAAGCGAAGCTCATGCTGGCATGATGCCTAAAGGTCGCTCTCTGACTATGTTTGCTAAAGAAGAGCCCGTTGTCCACAGTGCTGTTCTTCTTCTTTTATTTAATGAGGGGGATTCAACTCGGATCATTTTTATCAAACGGGCTGAATATGAGGGTATCCACAGCGGACAAATTGCATTCCCCGGTGGAAGAGCCGAACCTGAAGATGCTAACTTCTGGCAGACTGCGGTAAGAGAAACAATGGAAGAAACGGGTATAAAACAGCCAGTTACGTATTTGGGGCACTTGTCAGATCTGTATGTCCCTCTGTCGGGTTATTTGATTCATCCATTTGTGGGATACATTGCAGAACGACCTGTTTATGAACCAGACATTCATGAGGTTAGTGAGGTATTTGATGAGGATTTGGCCTGGTTTGGCAATACCAACGCAAAAGGCGTATTTCGCTATAAATCAGGTATTTTGCCAGGTGTTGCGCCCTGTTTTTATTCGAATCAGCATATCATTTGGGGTGCTACTGCAATGATTTTCAACGAATTTTTAATACTTTTGCGAAATAACGGGGACTTATAATTATTATTCGGATGAAATTTTTTACTCTTGCTGCTGCTGCTGTAATCAGCACCGGAATTTTTGTATCATGTTTCGACAAAGGTGATCATCCGGCCGATTTCAGCTATGAAGAAATCGAACTGATCAATTCCGGCCAAAGCGGCGAAATGATGCGGGTTCTCAATTTTTTCGTCTATGAGGATTCCACTATTTTGCGCGAAAACAGCGGGAACGTAAATGAATTCGGCTCGTTTTACCTGAGATTATTAATGGACCGAATGTATAAAACCGTTACCAATCCGGCCAATGCTGGCGTAGGCATTGCTGCTCCGCAAGTGGGGGTGAGTAAAAGAGTCATTTGGGTGAAGCGATACGATAAATCAGGTGCTCCATTCGAATGTTACCTGAATTCTTATATCACTGCATATTCCGATACCTTCAAATTGCGTGCTGATGGATGTCTGAGTATCCCCGGGGTTTCGCAATCTTCGTGGAGGGCAATCTGGGTCGATGTTTCGTACGATTTATCAGATGGGACGCATCATTCAGAGCGCATCACGCATCAGTACACATCTCATATATTCCAGCATGAAATTGATCATCTGGATGGGGTTGTTTTTTTGGATCGAACGGAGTTGCCGTAGCAGTTGTTAAAGTAAGAAAAACGAGTTGTTATTTTGAAGATTTATGCATCATTCGAGCAGAGATTTTATTGATTGTTACTATCGGTTAATTAATTTGTTCCCAGGTGAAAAAAAACGATTAACTACTGAGTATTTAAAATATTCATTACTTGAAAAAAAAAGTATTCGCATTTCAATCCTGATTTTCACTGGAATAATTGCACTTGCATTTCTTGCACCATTAGTACCGCCAAGGTCTTCTTTTATTCCAACACCTGGTGAAATTTCGTGGCATCCGGTAGAAAGTGCTGAGGAATATTGGTCATTTGTACGAATTTCAGTTGTGTCTGGAATAATTCTTTTTTCCCTTGTTTTTATTCCTGTATATTTAAGAAATACAATTGACATATCTTCAAAAAGAAAGCTTACTGGCACATTCTTAATAACCGGCTATTATCGTTTGTTTTGTTGCGGATTAATATTTATAAATGGGTGGCGATTGTTTTCCATTAGTAAACATCACCGAAAGTATTTTTCCATCAAGCCAGGACACATTATCACAATCAATAGGACAATTACATTTCGGGTAATTGATTACTACATCAGAGATGAGAATCAATTCAAAAATGAAATTTAATCGTTATTTCAGCTTTTTCAGCGCGTCAACTCTTTTTGTAATTCCATCCAGATGCTGTTCCTCCGTATATGACGGGTCGCGCATATCGGAATAGGTTTTGCATGGCAGCTGATCGCACTGGCCACAATGAGCGTAGTTATGTTCATCGGTGCAGCATTTGTGCAGCGGACATTTATCCATGTTGTAATGAACAGCCCAGAAAATTTTTCCTTTGCTTGCAACGCAACCCTGACATTGTTTTTTATATTCGGGACAAGTGCTGCAATCGATTCCGCAGATGCTGATGGTGGAGGTCATGTGTAATTGTTTTTCAAAAGTAAAGATACACTAATAATTATCCTTGTATTTCCCCTTCTTGTAATTTTTCAACATTTTTCCGAAGTCCTTGTCTTTCTTTTTTCGCTCTGCTTCGGTCGATTCGTAATGTTCTTTTTCTTTTTCGAGTTTTAGGAAATTTTCAAGCGCAGCCGGATCGATGTCCCCGTTTTCAACAGCGGCAACAACAGCACATCCGCTCTCACTGGTGTGGGTGCAATCCTTGAACCGGCATTGCTTAGCCAATTGGACAATTTCATCAAAAGTGGCTTCCAGTCCGGCCGACGCGTTGGCTATGCCTACTTCCTTCATGCCCGGATTATCAATCATCAATGCCCCATTTGGCAGCACAAACATTTCGCGGTGCGTGGTGGTATGGCGGCCTTTATTTGTACTGTCGCTCAGGGTACTTGTTTTCATTGTTTCAACGCCAGTGAGATGATTAAGTAAAGTCGATTTTCCGGCGCCCGACGAGCCCAGCATGCAATAGGTTTTGCCTTTTTGCAAAAACTTTTTTAGCTCATCATAACCTTGTTGAGTATCGCTGCTGACCGCGCAAACTGGAATATCCCCGATGCGTTGAACAATGTTCTTGGTCAGTTCTGAAATATGGTTTTCATCAAAGAGATCAGTTTTAGTAATCACCACAATTGGCTTTATCGCTGAGTTGTAGCAGATGGTAAGATACCGTTCGAGTCTATTAATATTGAAATCACGATCGGCGCCCTGAACCAGCAATGCATAATCAACATTGGCGGCAATAATCTGAATGTCGCCTTCAGAGCCAATAGCCTGACGTTGAATGACTGAAGAGCGTGGAAATATTTTATGAATCAGCGCTGAGCCCGAATCGTAAAGGGTGGCTGCAACCCAGTCTCCAACTGCAGGGAAGTCTTCGCGGCCACAGGCCGAAAAGCGCATATTGCCTGTGATTTCGGCTTCGCATTCACCTTGGTCAGATACAATAATATATCTTTCCTTATGTTCCGCAATCACGCGCGCCACGCTGAATTCCATCAGGTTGTTGTCTTTTCTGAATTGCTCCAGTGTTTCGTTATAACCGTAATCTTCCGGTTTCATTTTGAACATATTTTATTCAGAGCAAAAGTACGGAGAAATTGAAATTTAAAATTATTCAAATGAAATTGACACATGCTGGGCGTAGTCTGAATTGAAAAATCTGTTGATGATTTCTCGAAATTCAAACTTCAGAGCAAAAACAACATTCCACCGTCCGATGCGACGAAGGAGCTGAAGGACATGGAACCGTTGTTTTTGCAATTGTTACGACGGTTCCATGTTCCGGCTCAAAAGCATGGAAGAATTCCATATTACTGGCCGGAACGGTGGAATGTCGTAACAAACCGCTATTTCGAGACTGCCTTGTCAATTAATACTTTAAAGACTACGCCCAGCCTCGATTCAGCCATTTATATAGCATTTTTAATTACGTTTGCATCTTCAATTATAAGCAAATGACCTCCAACGAAACAATCAATGGCAGCACGCAATTCTACGACAACGATTATGTAAACTGTATCTTTCGAGACTGCGGTTTTGCCGGGCACGATTTAAGTAAATTCAATTTTGAGTCCTGTGAATTTGTTGGCTGCGATCTGACCATGTGCAAAATGGAAAACACTGTATATTCCGAAGTGGTCTTTACTGATTGCAAGCTGCAGGGCGTTGAGTTTGGTAAATGCTCGAAGTATGTTTTTTCAGTGACTTTTGAAAAATGTCATTTGAATTACGTGGTATTTATGAAACACAATCTGAAGAAAATTAAATTCAGTCATTGCTCAATACGCGAAGCATTTTTTGCTGAAAGCGATCTGACTCAGGCGGTGTTTGACAATTGCGATCTCGATATGACCAATTTTGAGCGCTGCAATTTGTCTGGATGCGACTTCCGCACCTCCTGGAATTATATTATTTTCCCTTCGCAAAATAAATTGAAGAAAGCGAAATTCGCCTATCCCGGCGTGCTTGGGCTGCTGGCTGATTTGGATATTGTTGTGGAGTAACGAACTCTGAACAAGGAACAAGGACTCGAGAAGGGCGAAATGAAAGAGGTCAAGGTTAAGGTTAAGCGGCGACGCCGTCAGAGAAGCTACGAAGTTCAAATTGCGCCAACGGCGCTGTCGATATTCGCCCGAGGCGTAGTCCCGGGCATACAATAAAAGCGCGAAGCGCCAGAAAAGGAGCATGGTCCAGCGTCGCGCTGACGCAAGATCCTTCATCAGCACAGGTGAGACGCGCGCTTATTTGCAAGGTGGGCTTATTGAGCTCTTGAATATTTATTATATTCTTTCTCCAAAAGCTCTCTGCTGATGGCGCGGCCATGGCCCGGAAGAAAAGTGGCGCAGCCTGTATCCAGTAATTTACGCCAGCTGCGGAGCATTTCGGGAATGTCGTCGGCAAAAGGTGGAAAAATATTTCCGCGGAAAATCCCGAACATCGCATCGCCCACAATGGCTACTTCATCATCGACTATAAGACTGATGGAATCGGCTGAATGGCCTGGCGTTAAAATGATTTTTATTCCGGGAAAATCCGATGAGATAATGCAGTCTTCTGAAATAATTGTGTCAGCGCGAAAAGGGTTGTAACTGAAATTATTTTTGAAAAATGCATGTGCAGTTGCTGTAAGAAAACGGGTTAAATTATTTGTTCCGCGCGGAAGTTTTGTATAGCCTGCAGCAATGGAAGAAACAGCTTTATCAGAAACAATGATATTGCATGAATACCGCTCCAAAAGCTCTTTTGCCGACTGGCAGTGATCGTAGTGCGTATGCGTAAGAAATAAATATTGAAGTGAGTTTCCATTGTTCAAAACCGAACTCAAATTTTCAAGGAGTTGGTTTCTGGATTTCTTTTTTCCTGAATCAACCAACAACGAGAAATCATCTTTCATTACAAGCCAGGCGTTGCTGCGACTTGGTATTGCCTGTAAAATCCGAAAGCCGTTTTTTGTTGTCAGGTTGTACATGATTGTGATAATAAAGAAATTTGTGATTATTTCAAGCGTTGCACAATGACGGATTGAAATTCCGAATTGCCTGTTTCCATGCGGCTTACATTGAATGATTCTTCATCCAGAAATTCTTCAATAAATGGCAGATCGGGTGCATAATGAAAGCATCCACCGATTTTCAACGAGGCGAGAATTTGCATATACGTTTTTGCGTATTCAATAAAATTTCCATCCTGCCTGAAATGATGATGTCGGAAATGATTTGAAAATCCAAGATGGCTTGTTATGGTACCCCATTTATTGACCCCATAATCAAATAAAAGCCAGTCGGATTCTGCTATCGAGACTTCGGTCGAAGGGAATCGGTCAATTCCATAAGCATCAATGCCGTTTTTACGCAGGTGTTTCACAAGCGAATAGTCTTTGCCACATCCGATATCGAGTAGGGGTTGCATTAGCGTAGCAGCATCGATTCGAAGTACATTCAACTGAAAGGCCTCGCTGTATTCGGAACACGCAACCGCCTCGATGGTTTCTTCATTTGGAATATTTATTTTCGCAGCAAATGGATTTGTTTTTGTCAGCCAGTTTCGCAGATTGTTATAATGGGCGTCAGAGATTGCGTTTACTGATTGGCTGGAATTCCGGATTTCGGAAAATAACTTTTTATAAAGCTGGCGCAGCTCTTCAACGGCCTGATTGCTGAATGTGTAATACTGGTTTATTCTGTAAAACTCGTTCAGCACTTTGTTTACGGTATATTCAACGAGAACATCTTCTGCTTCGGCTGAAATTTTATTCGGTTTGCTGCAAAACAAAATCGTTTCCTGAATAAAGCGCAGCGAAGAGTTTTGCCCGTTTGCAAAGAGGTTTTTCCCTTCGTTGAATTGAATTTGCTGATCAATATTTTTGAAGATGTCTTTCATAGATGTTTGCGGGCATTTTGAAACAGATGAAAAACAGTGTTTCTTTATTAGAAAATGTCTGTTTCAGATCAGTAACGGCAAAAGTACAACTTTCAGTTGCGCAGGGCTGATTTCCCAGGTTATTTTATTACTTGTTTCTATTAGAAAAACGCAGATCAAATGATGATATAATTCCTTCTTTGCCAGAACCTACTGTTATTTCACATTTCAAACTCCTTGCGTGTGAATATTTTGACTACCTTTGCACCCCCGAAATTGATGTGTTTTACAGCGGATTATAGAGTGAATGGTCCCAACGAGCGCAAGAGAGAGGGACTTATTTAACAAAATTGTATGGAATTTATCGAAACAAACCTGAGTCAGCCCCTGCTGTTAGCAGTAGAGGAATTGGGTTTTAAAACACTGACTCCAATTCAGGAAAAAACAATTAAACTGATTCTTGAAAACAGCCATGATATGATCGGGCTGGCCGAGACCGGAACCGGAAAAACGGCAGCATTCGGATTACCATTACTCGAAAAAACCGATATTGCTGATAAATCAGTTCAAACCATCATCCTGAGCCCGACTCGTGAGCTTTGTATGCAGATAGCCAAAGACCTTGAGAACTATGCGAAGTTTATGCAAGGTGTTCACATCACTGCGGTGTATGGTGGTGCAAGCATTGACACACAGATTTCTAAACTGAAAAGAGGCTCCCACATTATCGTTGGTACGCCTGGAAGAACTGTCGACCTGATAAAAAGAAGAGCGCTAAAACTCAACAATGTCCGCTATCTCGTTCTCGACGAGGCCGATGAAATGCTGAACATGGGCTTCAAGGAAGATCTCGATTTCATTCTGGAACAAACACCCGCTGAAAAGCAAACCTTATTGTTTTCGGCAACCATGCCACGCGAAATCCGCAATATTGCTGAGACCTACATGAACAGTCCGGAGGAAGTTTCGGTGGGAAAAAGAAATATGGGCGCTGAAAATGTATCGCATCAGTTTTATGTAACACATGCCAAAGACAGATATGTAGCGCTTAAGCGTATAGTTGACATCAATCCAAAAATTTACGGAATCATTTTCTGCCGCACCCGTACCGAAACGAAAGAAGTGGCCGATAAACTGATTCAGGATGGATATAATGCGGATGCTCTGCACGGTGATCTTTCACAGTCGCAGCGCGATTTTGTAATGAACCGTTTCAGAATAAAACATCTTCAGTTGCTCATTGCTACTGACGTTGCTGCACGCGGACTCGATGTGGACAATCTGACACACGTAATCAACTACAATCTTCCGGATGAGCTCGAAGCTTACATTCACCGCAGCGGCCGTACCGGACGTGCAGGTCGTAAAGGGGTTTCCATATCATTGCTTCACACACGCGAAACCCGCAAGGTGAGAGATCTTGAGCGTATGGTTGGAAAGCAGTTTGAACGCAAAATGGTTCCCAGTGGATTTGATGTCTGCGAAAAACAGCTGTTCAATTTTGTTGACCGTGTTGAAAATATTGAAGTAGATGAAAAACAGATTGAGCAATATCTGGCCCCGATTTACAAAAAACTCGACTGGCTCCAAAGAGATGATTTGATCAAGCATTTTGTTTCAGTTGAATTTAACCGCTTTCTTGAATATTACAAAAACGCACCGGATCTCAATGCCAATGTTGACATGTCGAGAGACGGAAAATTCGGACGCGATAGCCGCGATAGCCGCGACGGACGTGACCGCAGAGATAGCCGTGACAGCCGCGATGGCCGCGATCGCAGAGACAGCCGCGATGACAGAGGTCCACGCGACGACAGAGGTCCCCGTGATGACAGAGGTCCGCGTGAAGACAGGCCTAAAAGAGATCGTTCAATGGCGTATAGCCGTTTCTTTATAAATGTCGGCGAGAAAGACGGACTCTCAGTTCCACGCATGATTGGTCTTATCAATGATTATTGCCGTCGTCGTGATATTCCCATCGGGAAAATTGACGTTCTGCGAAAATTCTCATTCTTCGAAGTTGACACACAATTCGAAAGTCATGTGTTGAGTTCATTTGCCAGTTCCGATTTCAATGGAACACCCCTTGAGGTGACCCTTTCGAAACCTGACACACATGGTTCAACTGACAGTGCCAAGCCAGCTTACAGTGGAAAGAAAAAATCTTTCGGCGACGATAAGCCATGGACGAAAGACAAGAAAGCGAGCACCACAAAAAGGCGCCGGGTTTAAATCCTTACAGCTTGTCGAAGATTATACTTCGGCAAGCTGATTATTTTACCCAGAAGCTAGCATCAGTCACATCTGCATAACGGAATACAAAACCATCCTGCTGCAGGTTTGCAGGGATTGCTTTTTGGCCTTCGAGTACCAACGACGATCTTTTGCCGAGCATAAATTTTAATATGAAAGCTGGCACAGCAAGGATTGCAGGCCGGTGTAATGCTTTTGCAAATGCGTTTGTGAATTGCTTATTGCTAATCATTTTTGGTGATACCAGATTGTATATTTTGGATGGCATTTCTTGCGAGAGTATATGAAGAATGGCGCTACAAACATCACAAATATGAATGAATGGAAATGGCTGTTTGCCGCTTCCCATATGACTTCCAAGACATAGCGCAAATAATGGTTTCAGCTTTTTCAGCAAGCCTCCATTCATTCCAAGTACCACCGCTAATCTTATAATAGTACGTTTTGTAGTCGCTGGAACATTGCCTGCAGCAGCTTCCCAGCTTGAGCAGACCTCTGCAAGAAAATCGTTTGCGAAGAAAACACTTTGCTCATTGTGTACATGAACGGTATCGTAAATTCCTATAGCTGAAGTGCTGATAAAGCGCTCAGGTGGCAGTTTGCAGAGTGATATGGCTTTAGCAATTGTTATGGCTGAAAGTACTCGGCTATTCACAATTTCGGCTTTGTATTTTGCGGTCCACCGCTTGTTGATTGTAGCTCCGGCCAGATTGATTACGGCAAAACCCCCTTCAATTATTTTCGAAAGTTCAGTCGGATTATTTTGATATTGCGAGCGCGAAAGCACGGTAACGTGATAGCCAGCCGATTGCAATTCTTTTGAGAGTGCTTGACCAATAAACCCGTTGCCACCGGCAATAAAGATTTTTTTATTGAACGAGGTATCCATCGCGCATATGAATCTGACGGTCGGAAAGCTGCGCCAAATCTGGATTGTGAGTAATTATCACAAAAGTCTGATTCATTTCATTTCGCAGTTTCAGAAACAACTCGTGCAATTCGCGGGCATGGTCTGAATCGAGGTTGCCGCTGGGCTCATCGGCCAGTATTACATCTGGATCATTGATTAGAGCGCGTGCTACGGCTACTCTTTGCTGCTCACCGCCTGACAATGCGGATGGTTTATGTGTCATCCGATCCTGAAGTCCCAGTGTAATTAAAAGTTTTTCAGCTTTTTCAGCCGCCACATTTTTATTCATTCCTCCAATATATGCAGGAATACAAACATTTTCGAGTGCTGTAAATTCAGGTAACAAATGATGAAACTGAAAAACAAAACCAATATGTTTATTGCGAAAGTTATTGAGTTTGCGCTCTCCCAGCGAGAATACATCGATGCCATCGTAAAGAATCTGGCCACTGTCGGGTTTATCGAGTGTTCCCATGATGTGCAGCAATGTCGTTTTTCCGGCTCCGGATGCGCCGAGAATGGAAATGATTTCATTTTTCTGAATGGTCAAGTCAATGCCTTTCAGCACCTGCAAATGTCCAAATGATTTCCGGATATCTTTTATTTCTATCGACATCAGTTTATTTTTTCAAGTCCGTATTTGTCGTGTATCACTTTATTGTCAACCAGATCGCGCATTTCAACAAAAAGTTTTCCGCGTTTAAAACTGTAACAAATATAAACTGAATTCATCTGGTTCATGTTGCCAAAAACTGCTCTTCGAGCAGTGCAACGAGTTAATGGCAATGTCTTCAGTTCTTCAATAATATATTTGCCCATCGTGGATTTATACATCATCTTGCCATCCACTTCGCTGACTTTAATATTTTCCTGAAAAGCGGTATCTCCTTTCAGGATAAGCAAACTTGTTCCACTCATGGCTCCTGGTGCGGAATTCCATTTCTCAATAACATGCACTCCCTGATCTTCGTATTGCCAGTTTCCTTGCAAAAACTCCAGTTTTTTAAGGGCCTTGGATGGATTTTTAGCAACATTGCAAGAGGAGAGAAGGCCGATTAATAGTAAAGGTAGAAGCGCCTTTTTCATTGTAATTTTTTTCAAACTTACGAAAAAGTATTGAATCGGATAAATTCCGTTCAGTAACCCTCACCTGACTTCGCTACCAGGGCACCTGAATTTGTTTTTCAAATTTGTTTTAGACAAAAGCAATAGATTAATTAATTGCATGTAAAAATCCCGACCTGCAGCGCAGGTCAAATAATAATAGCCCGACCGTAGGTCGGGTTATATGCAAACGCCAAAGCCGACCCTGAAGGGGTCGAATCCAGATTAAATGAAGTCAGATTAAATCAAATACCGCTCATCAAAATCAATTTCATTTTCAATCAGGAGATTTTTCAGCTCCTCATAAAAGCTAATTTTCTTATGGTGTTCCTGTTGATTTGAAACATATCTGATTAGATTTTCTTTTGCTGAATATGTATAAGTAAATGCACCATACCCTTCCTGCCATCCATCAAACATGGGGAACAATTTTTTTGTGCGGATAAATGATGATGTTGACAATTTCATATCCTTTATCAAGTCCGATAAAGAGACCGATGGATGCAACGAAAATAAAACGTGCACATGATCTGCTGTACCGTTGATTGCATACACAAAACATTTTTTATTTCGCAATACCGTAGCGAGATATTTATGAAAAACCTCCCGGTTTGGAGCTGTTATGACCGGCACTCTTAGTCTGGGTCCAAATACGACCTGATAGAGAATTTGAGAAAATCTGTCCATATGATTTTAACTTGATATGCAAATATAGATTACAGAAATTGCTTTATTCGGTTATTAAACGTTTATTGTCGAATATAAATGTTTGTAATTATTTGTTGTCGTTTTCGTTGTATTCGGCCCCTGCAGGGCCGTTTATTATTATTTCTATTCACATCCGGCTTACGCCGGACGCTATTACTATTCGACTTCCTCCGGAAGTCAGAGTTGCATAAAAACAATTGCCATGACCTTTTTTACAAAAATAATAATGCAATTTTGAGCTGGGACACCCATTTCGATGTGTTTGAGCACTCATAATTCTATTTCTGTTGTTTGCCAAACAAGAGAATTTCAATTGGCGAAGTTGGAAAAAAGTATTGAATCGGATAAATTCCAATCAGTATCTCTTGCAGTGTTTTAAACCCTGCGAGGTGTTTTTAATCCCTTACAATTTTGATCGTTTTCGAGTGCACATCAGATGAAATATGCAGGAAGTAGAATCCTGCTGCGTACTGCGATAAATCAAATTCTTTCAGTTCAGCACTGCCACTCAGATTTTGCAGAAGTCCCTGATAAATGATCCTGCCGTCCGCGTGTGTGAGTGTGATTTGTACATCATTGTACATGCCGTTTGTACTCAGGTAAACCAGTCCTTCTGTTGGATTCGGATACAACGATAAAAGAATGTTTCCGCTTTCGTCAATTATATCACACAATTGTATATTGATATTGATTGTGTCGCTTGCAGTACAGCCATTGTCAACGGCTACCCATATTGGATATACGCCGGGATTGCATCCTGTGCAAGTGAATTGAATTGATTGAGTAGTGGCTCCATTTTCGCTCCAAATGTAGGTTGCGCCTGTATTTCCAGCATCGAGTGTTATTGTTTCCTCATCTGCGCAAATAGTTGTGTCATTTCCGAGTGAAACCACAGGAAGTTGATTCACACTTAGATTCAGCGTATAAGTACTGTCGCAACCATGTATTGTTGAATATGGTTTTGTGTAGGTGCCTGCTGTTGAATAGGCCGCTCCATGCCACATGTAGGATTCTCCTGCACAAATTGAATGGTTTTCAGCAAATGCGTATTCCTGACCAATGCTGAGATTCAGCGCGTAAACACTATCGCAGCCAAGTGCGGAAGTATAGTTATCGTAATATGTACCTGCGCTGGAATAGGTGTTCCCATGCCAGGTGTAGCTCGATCCCGGACAAATTGTGTGATTTTCAGTATAACTGAACTCAGGATTAATTGTCAGGTACAGCGTGTATGTTGAATCACAGCCATGTATTGAAGGATGATTTACGGTATAAGTGCCCGATGCTGAATATGTGTTTCCATGCCAGGTGTAGCTGTTTCCACTGCAGATGCTGTGAGATTCAGAAAAAGAGTATTCAGGATTCACGGTGATGCTCAAAGTGGCATTGGTAGCGCATTGCCCGGGGTTTGGTGTAAAAGTGTAAATCGTTGTTCCGACCACGGAGGTGTTTATGATTGCTGGATTCCAGCTTCCACTGACGCCATTCAGAGCCGTAGTTGGTAGTGTCCCGGGTGTGCTGCCGAGGCAATATGGCCCAAGGATACTGAAGGGCGGCGTGGTCCCGGATGTGATTGTAACATTCATTGTGAAAGATCCGGCACATTGGCCTGCATCTGGAGTAAAGGTGTACGTTACAGTGCCGACAATGGCAGTATTAATCGAAGACGGGCTCCAGGTGCCGGTTATTCCATTATTTGAAATCGTGGGCAAAGTTGCAGGTGTTTCTCCTGTGCAGTAGGGCCCAAAAGTATTAAACGTTGCATTGATACTGTTGTCCACAACAATGTTTGTCGAATACGATTCCGCGCACTGTCCTGCATTTGGAGTAAAAGTATAACTTGTTGTTCCGGTGCTTGCAGTGCTGATTGTAGATGGACTCCATGTACCTGTGATTCCGGTTGTTGATGTGGGCGAGAGTGATGCAGGCGTGGCTCCGACACAATAGAAATTCGTCATTGTAAATGCAGGAACAATATTTTCATCGACTTCAATGCTGATGTTTGTGTTGGTGGCACATTGTCCTGCGGTTGGTGTGAAATAATAAGTTGTTGTTCCGCCAGAAGCAGTACTTATTGAAGATGGGCTCCAGGAGCCATTTACGCCATTCCCGGATGTTGTTGCTAGCGTGGCTGGTGTTGCGCCAACGCAGTAGGGTCCAGGTGTTGTGAATGTTGGTGTAATATTGTCGTTAACCGAAATGCTCATATTTACAGCAATAGCGCATTGTCCTCCAGTTGGAGTAAACGTGTATATTGTCGTTCCGGCGCTTGCAGTGCTGATTGTAGCGGGACTCCATGTTCCGGTAATTCCATTGGTCGATAACAACGGCAATGTTGCAGGTGATGCATCGACGCAGTATGGGCCGACTGCAGCAAATAATGGTGTAATTTCTGTCGCAACAGTTATATCGGTTGTATAAATTCCGGCACATTGTCCACCATCAGGTGTAAAAGTGTATGTTGTTGTTCCCTCGCTTGCAGTGCTGATCGTAGCGGGGCTCCATACTCCCGTAATTCCGTTTATTGAATTTGTCGGAAGAACAGAAGGCGTGGCTCCAACGCAATAAGGTCCAAATGAATTAAAAGTCGCATTGATGTTGGTGCCTGTTTCAACGCTCATAGTGGCTATTGTTCCACATTGGCCTGCATTGGGTGTGAAAGTGTAAGTGTTCGTTCCGGCACTCACAGTGCTGATTGTAGCAGGACTCCAAGTTCCGGAAATACCATTGACCGATGTTGATGGCATGGATCCGGGCGTGGCGCCAACGCAATAAGGTCCCAGTTGTGTGAAGGTTGGTTCAACTCCTTCTGTAACATCGATATTCATGCTTGTGTTGGAAGCGCACTGTCCGGCTGTTGGTGTGAAATGATACGCAGATGTTCCAACCGTTGCAGTGCTGATAACAGCTGGGCTCCAGGTTCCGGTGATCCCGTTGCCCGATGTGGTGGATAATATACCCGGTGTGTCCCCTTCGCAATAAGGTCCAAGTGCAGTAAAGGATGGTATTGTAAAATCATTGGTGACAATCTCCAAACTGGCAGTTGTGGCACATTGGCCTGCCGAAGGAGTAAAGGTGTAAGTTGTCGTTCCGGCGCTTGCAGTGCTGATTGTAGCGGGACTCCAGGTTCCGGCAATTCCATTGGTCGATGATAACGGCAATGTTGCAGGTGTTGCATCGACGCAGTAGGGGCCGATCGCAGCAAATGTTGGAGTAATATTATCGGTGACAACAATATTTAAATTTGCTGTAGTAGCGCATTGTCCGGCTGTGGGCGTAAATGTGTAAGTATTTGTTCCGGCGCTTGCAGTGCTGATTGTAGCAGGCGACCATGTTCCTGAGATGCTATTCGTCGATGTTGTCGCCAAAGTCGCCGGCGTCCCACCTACGCAATAGGGCCCCAGGGCTGTAAATGTTGGTGTAGATTCAGTCTGCACAGTAGCTGTAACCGGAATTCTTGCACTGCTGCATCCGGCGCCTTTCACGGTCCAGTTAAACCATGAATAAAAGTAATCGGAACCGATGTCGCAACCTGTGATTGCACACAATCCAGCTGCTGTGTATGGATAGGCTGTTCCTGTATAAATCCGGTACAGTGTTGAATTGGCCGGGGTCAGCAGCTGATATCCGGTACCGGGCTGTATAAGCCAGTTGAGTGTAACAGTTGTGGTGGTTGTATTGACGTTTACGTTTGAAGTGTAAACCGTAGCACCGGTATTGTCAAGCAATGTAATGGTTTTCGACCCTGCAGTTGCAGCCATAGCCTGCACCGAAATCAGTGTCATGGGTTCGTACACATCAAAATATTCAATGGCTGCAACATTACGCGAAGCGCCGCCCACTGCGGGTCCTACGTTGGTGGGCGTTGCCGGAATATTGTTTTCAACATAATAGGTTGTCGTACTGCTTATACTGGGAGTTGTATATGTGGTGCCTGTTCCCAGCAAAGTTCCACCGGTAGCCGCAGAAAACCAGTTAAGAGTATTGGTTCCCGAAGCAGTTAACGTGGCAGTTCCGCTTTCACATACTGTAGCTCCGGTAGCCACGGGTGCGGCCGGCATGTTCACGGTGATGTAAGATATTTTTATTTCACTGTCGCTGCCCGCACAAGCAGTAATGGTGAGCTGCACGGTGTAAGTTCCATTTGAAGCGTAGGTGTGATCGGGGTTTTCAAGAGTCGAAGTTTGTCCGTCTCCGAAATTCCATAGAAAAGTACTACCTGATGCGTAGGTTCCTGAGTTTGTAAATTGAACATTGCCATTACAGGTTGATGTGACGTTGGCTGAATAATTAGCCTCAGGAGCGGGCTGCACAAGGGCAACGTTGACAACTGTTGCTGTTCCGTTGGTGACCGAAATATTGTTGATCGTTTTTGAATTGTAGCCCGGAGCGGAAAAGGTGAGACTATAAGTTCCAGTGTTTACATACTTGTGATAATTTCCAACAGGCAGCGCAGAATAAACATGCGAGCTGTCGTTGGCCTGGTCATAACTGTTCGCAAAAACCCTGGCTCTGATGGGTTGTCCGGTGCACGAATCGGTTATAATGCCGCGAATTCCATAAAGAGATTCCGTCATATAATTCATCAGCGCCTGATAATTCGTATTCCACATGCCGTTCAGATTTTCGGTAGCTGTGGTTTTAATATCATCAAGTTCAATAGTTACTTCGCGGCATTGATGAAAATAATTCATGTAATCCTGCCGGCCGCCTGTAATCACATACCAGTCGCCGCCTTCGGTAACGCCATCGCTGTAGGTATCTGTCATGTATCCTGCAGTAACTGTGCGGGCGGTAGTGACATAATTGGTGCAAACGCGTTCCCACCATGCCGCATCGGCATTCGGATTGCCAGCGGTCGTCCAGGTATCCCACGGATAATTCATGACTTCTGCGCCACCGTGAAAATTGCCGGCCATGTTGAAATGATGATTGTCTGCAAAAGTCATGAAGGCCTGTGTTTCGGGCTGCCATGCATTTCCATCTGGATGATCGCCATCCAGAGGATCTTTATAATTTCTATTGAGATCGACATTGGACAGGTTGTTTCTTCTGGAGTTGGCAATTGTAGAGCCAACCGGCGATGAAAGATAATACGTCCCTTCGGGATTGGCGAGGGGACAAATCCATATTTCAGCGCCATTCACCAGGTTGCTTACCTGCGAAATTGAGCCATAATTGCTCAGCAAATAATTAATCATCCGCAACATGAGATAATATCCAGTTGTTTCATCTCCGTGCATCGACGATGAATAGAGGAATTGAGGCTCGTTTTCAGCGGTATTGACATTGTCTGAAATTCGTGCCACCAGAATTTTATAATTGCCCGAAGGGGTTGGAGCCAATATCGTATCTATGTCACAAAGTGTCGGATAAGTGCTGGCAAAATCGGCCATCATTTGTTCGTAAACACTATAGGTCGGATAGCGATCCCACGTAGCCATCTGAGCCACGGTGGTAGCCATCGTCAGTGCTTTGGGTGCGTCTTTTGGAATGATTTCATACGGAATATTTCTCGTCAGAAATGTTTGAAATTCCTGTGCATTGGCGTAGGCAATCACATCAAATCCGCCTGCAGCCGCAGGTTTCACATTGTCGATGGACATAATGCGCGTCAGGTCGTTATTAATCTGATCTTTTGTTGCCACATGAAATCTCAGGACGATTTCCCCTCTGTCCTGTAAAATCTGTGATGATTGTTGAAGCTTGATTACTGAAGAGTTTTGTGCATTTACTCCGGCAGCAAAAACTGAAATAAACAGAAATAGAAAAATATATCTGTACCCCATAATCATGTATTTTATTAACAGACAAATTTAAAAATAATTGGTTGCGAATATTTGTATTATATTAATAAATACACGAATGCTTTTATAATGTGTTTGATTTGGAATTATTTGACGGTGAAATGGATGATTTTGCAGGTTTGTGTAATTGCATCAGTTTACCTGCTGCTTTCAATTGAATAATGCAGGTTGTATTTCCTTGTGCAAATTTTCTCCACTATAAAAGAGTTTTCAGTTGCTTTTCTCAAATAATTTCCACTAAAACAACCTTTTTGGAAAATATTTTCCATTATAAAAGCAATTTTCGATGCTTTTCTTAAATATTTTCCGCTATAAAGTGTAAAACGGGAAAATAATTTCCATTATAAAGCGTGCAGCGGGAAAATATTTTCCAGTAAAATACGGATACAACCAAAGATCACTATCGTCCAGAACCGGCTACCATCATGGCCGTTTTGACGGTATAAAAATGTCGGGAATTTCCATCATTAAGTTAAAAATCAACTGTTAATGTTGGGAAAAGACAACAAATCAAAAATATCTTGCAATTATTTCTGGAATTATGAAAGGAAGTTTATGCGTTTCCGTTTTCCGAAAACCAAATACATTTTTATGTTGTCAGATAAACTTTAATTTTATAAAAGCAGCTGTTATGGGCTGCCCTTTTATTCAAATCGGTTTCTATTGTCATTTAGCCATTGTTTTTCGGTGTCCCACAAAAGTTCCCATTTAACTGTCATGAGAGTATTGTATAATTTTCTTATGCTCTCAATTTCTTTCGAATATTCAGCAAGAAAATTCATAGCTACTGTCAACTCTGTATTGTTTTTAGAAAGGATAAATTGAATTATTCGCTTTTTGGCTACAAGTTCTTTAACTCGTTTTTCAACAAATGGAACTACATTTTTGTCGCCATACTTTACTACTCCTTCAAGTCCAAGATACTTCAACTTTCCTTTTTCGAGATTTTCTATAAACAAAGTTAATAACGTCTTGTCTGATAATTTGAGAACAGCTCCAAGTGCAGTAGCTGCAACATCTTGTTTTTTATTTTCAACCAATTTCAAGAGATGTTGTATACTCTTAGATGTCCCAATAGTTCCGATAGTGGCGTTTGCATAGGTCAATTGATAATGGTCTGTGCTTGTCGTAATGATTTCTATTAATTTATCTTCGGCTTTTGAATTGTCTGCATTCTTCAAACAATTTATTGCACCGTCTCTGACTAAATGCTTTTTATAAGTCGTAAGTGCAAGAATATTATCAATGTTTATATCACTTGGAATTTTATTTTTTAAGCATTCGATGTTCCATAAAATTGTATACAACGTCCATTCTTTTTTCTCAGTTGCTAGTCTGTCTATACAATATGTCAATATTCTTGCTTCACCTGTGTTTGAGTAAATATAGAATAGGACATTGTATGCATTCTTTTTTAAATCTTCATTATTAGTTTTCTCAATAAATGCCTTTAATTGTTCAATGTATTCAAGATTGTTGATTTGTCTTGCTTCATCATTTGCTTTTTTAAAAGTAGCATCAGGGTTTGATTGCCGTCCGCCACTTGGCATATCAACCATATCGTCTGAACGGTCAGCCATTCTTTCTAATAAGTCTTGAAGATATTTATCCATTGTCGTCGTCTCTTTAGGGTTGCCCATAACGTCTTAGCGTTATATTCATCGTACCCTCACAAAAATACAAAAAAATCATAATGAATAAAATTTTGTTGGCTGTTAATCGAAGCGACTCAGGAATGATGAATAATACCGACGAGAATTATATTGTAGTCCAAATAATTCTGTCGGCATTTACCAATTAATGAAATACATAATATTCTTTTGGACTATCATGTATTTCAAATTGGTATAATCAGCCAGCCTTGTGCTGAGCCTGAAGCCTGCCCAGAGCCCGACGAATGGAAGCATGGCGGAGGACTAAGCTGCCTGCTATGGGATGAAAAGCAATATTGCAAACTCAGATTTTTCGCACCCCTCACTCCACTACATTCCGCGTCATGTCAACTTTGAGCATGATGCCGATGCCGCTTTCGCTGACTTCAGGCAAATGAACCAAATTGATAAAAACAATCACTTCTTTTTTTTGTTTTTATCCGGCAAGCCCAATGTGGATTTTGCATTTAATGCACTCACAACTTTTTTACCTGTTTTGGCTTCCAACTCCTTTTTTGCCACTTTAGCAACGTTGCCACCTTGCTTTGCCACTTCCCTGCTTTCTTCAAAATCTTTGGGCTGCACCGCTTCTGAGATGTCTTTGGTTGAAGCTTCGGCCAGCATGTTTAAAATCAATTCGGTATTGGTCATGTTGTCTCGCAGGTTTTCCTTTTTCAAACCTTTCAGAATTTTATATTCTTTGGTGGTTTTATCTGCCCATGCTTTTGTGATAATATCCGTAAGGGCAGCAAACTGAACGCCTTCTGTAAGTCCACGTTTTTTCCATTCATTGGTGAGTTCCTTACGAATCTCAATGCTTTTAAGTCGTTGGTTAATCCAGTTTTCCGAATAGCCCAAATTCAAATATTGCTCCAATGCTCTGTCAATGCTGAGCTCAGGGTCTTGCATCTCGTCCAGTCGCTCTGCAGCTATCTGAGCAAGCCACTGTTTAAAAGGTTCTGCTTTTGGTGATGGGATTGATTGTATTAACCGGAAAAGCTGTTCGGTATCAGCTACATCGGTCAATCTCATTTTGCCGTCAGGGGCCGACATTTTCAAACCGTTACAATTTGTAACGGTTTCATTTCCCTCGTCTTTGAGTCTCTTTTTTAACACACGCCAATACACCTGAGGGTTAGGGCTATCAGTCAAAACAGCAATAACATCCACAATTGACAAATACCATTTTTCATGTTCCGCATCCCAAAGGGTTCTAACCTTTTTGTCCTCAAATATTTTTATTTCGTTGCCCTTTTTCATATTGGGGTATTTTTAAAGTCAATTATCAGTTATCTTCATTTTGTTTTTTCGTATTTCCATGTCGTAATTTCACGTTCTCCCACAAAAATACAAAAAATCATAATGAATAAAATTTTGTTGGTTGTTAGTCGAAGCGACTAAGGAATGATGAATATTCCGCCAGCCTTGTGCTGAGCTGAAGCCTGCCCTGAGCCCGACGAAGGGAAGCATGGCGGAGGACTGAGCCGCCTGCTATGGGAATAATAGATGTTTCGTTTTAGTTTGTTTAGTTTATACTGTCACGGATTAAAAATTTGCGACAGCGGAAGAGATAGGACAAGTGGTCACGCGTCGGGAGACGCGCGCCCAATGTATTTAGACAGGCTGTTGCGGTTTTTCAGTAGATACCGGTTGAGTCTCAATAGCTGTATCTCTATCAGTGACCGGGAACTCAATAGTTGAAAGTTTATCAGGTTCGTAAAGTAAAAAGGCGCTTTAAGATATTTTCGCACCATGATACCTCCGTTGCATCACTTCTCTGCGTCTCTGGTCCGCCTTCGTCGGACTAAACTCTCCTCCGCGCGCCATTGTCCACTGAATGAGCCTTCCTCGCAGATGAAGGGTGATTCTCACTTGTCCGCCCATCATGTCACGGCAGTGACTGATGCTGGCGGGTTAGCGTCAATCAGACCTGCTGAGGGGAAGAAGATTATTTTAGCGTAAATAAGCGCTGATTCGCGGAAGAAAAAGCGGTCCGGATTTATCAGAAGAACGGCTTTCTGTTTTCCGGAATTTCCGGATTGTTTTCATAATGAACTTCAGAAAGAAACAAGCCATGTGCGGGAACAGATGCGCCCGCCTGACTGCGGTCAAGCGAGTGTAATATTTCACCGATGCTTTCTGAAGAAATTCGTCCTCGGCCGATGTCGAGCAGGGTGCCGGTGATGGCTCTGACCATGTTGCGTATAAATCGGTCTGCGCTGATTTCAAAAACAATCATATCATCCCTGACAATAATTTCTGCAGATTGCACATTGCAAATTCCGTTGTTCTGTCCGCCATGCAATTTTGCAAACGAAGTAAAGTCATGTGTGCCGACTAATGCTGACGCAGCTTTTTGCATTTTATCCATATCAAGCGGATAGGGGACCATGTATGCGAAGCGTGATAGAAAGGGATTCCTGCGCTTTAGCATAATGTAGCGGTATGTTCTTTTTGTTGCTGAAAAGCGTGCATTCCAATCGTCGGGAGCAGCAAACAAATTGAACACATGAATGCCTGAATTTATCATTGCATTCCAGTGATAAACAATTTCTTCGGTGTTTGCAATGGGTTCGCTATCGAAATGTGCAAAAAAATTGAATGCGTGAACACCCGTATCCGTCCGCCCGCAGCCAGTTACAGCTGTTTCAGTTTTCAAGAGAATCGAAAGTTTTTCTTCGAGTTCCTGTTGAATACTCATGGCGTTTATTTGCCGCTGCCAGCCTGCATAATCAGTACCATCGTAGCAAAGATGAACGCCGTATCGCATATGGCAGAATTATTTTACAAACTGAATCCGATGAACTGTTGATCCCGATGAAAGCTCAATCCAATACACACCTTTGGACAAATATTCAAGATTCATTATGCAACGATTTTCACCTGATGTTGCTTCGAATGTTTGTGTTGTATTCAGCTTTCCATCTGTTCCGAAAATACGGATCTGGTATGTTTCGCTTGTGTGTGTAGTAAATTCAAGTGTGATGAAATCATCCTGCACCGGATTCGGGAAAAGCTTTATGTGATTTTCTGCTTCTGAAATACCGTCGGGAATAATTACAACCTGCTGCATGATGGTGTCGCTGCCGCATCCGTTGGAGACAATCAGCGTGACCCAGTAGGTCCCATCGCCGCTGTAAACATGATCCGGATTTTGTTGCACCGATGTCGAACCATCGCCGAAATTCCAGATCCAGTTTGCTAAAGTACTTCCATTTCCATCGGATTGATCCGTAAAAGCGGTCGTTTGTGCCGGAGCTCCTGTCACTACATCAAATGCCGCTGTGGGGCGAGACTCGATATAAATTTGCTGAGAACTTGTATCGGAAAAACCAAGGTTGGAAACTACAATGAGTGTTACGTTAAACAAACCCGAATCGGCATAGGTATGCGCAGGATTCTGTGTTGTTGAAGTTGCACTGCCATCTCCGAAATCCCAGGCCCAGCTTGTGATTGATCCGGTAGCAACCGATGATTGATCGCTGAACAATGTTGTGCTTCCTACGCAGAATTGCGAAGCTGAAAAATCGGAATAAGGTGCATTACTTATAATAATCTGCTGCGTGGTGGTATCCGGCGAACAGCTGCCTGTCCCGGTTACGATCAACGTAACAATGTATGTTCCGGTCGATGCATATATGTGATCCGGGTTTTGCATTGTCGATGTTTGTCCGTCGCCGAAATTCCATGAATACGCAACTGCATTGGTTGACGTGCTTGTAAAGTCAGCTGAATTCCCGTTTACAATGGCTGAGAACGATGCAACCGGTTGTTGGTAAATGGTGGCTGTTGCTGCTGTGCGCGCGCTCGAACAGGTTTCGTTTGTCTTCACTATCCAGTCGAAGAAAAAATAGAAATAAGATTGATTCTGATTGTTACCTGTGATTGAAATAGTGTTTGCAATGGTGTATGGGTACGATGGATTGCTGCCGATGTACAAATTGTTTCCTGTTCCTGTTTTGAGGCCAAGTCTGTAACCGGTACCAACGGGAATGTCAAAATCGAGTGTAACGAGATATGGATTTTGAGCAGTTGGAATATTCACAACAACCGAGTCAAGCGTAGTGCCCGCACTGTTTTGCAAATAAATTGTCCGTGAGCCAACAGTGTTTACATACACTTTCACCGATTCGAGGCGGATGGGCTGCATGACATCAAAAATCATGTAACGATAAGCATTTGTGCTGGTAAAATACTGTCCACCGCCAGTATTATCAGTCATGCCCGTATGCTGGGCCGCACCAATTGTCACAGATTCCGAAGCTACATAATAAGTTGTGGTGGTACTGATTGATGGAGTATTGAAAGTGGTTCCTGTGCCAACAGCAGTTCCGCCGATGGCTGAGGTGTACCAATTCAGTGTGCTGCCGCCAGCAGCTGATAATGCAACCGATCCACTTCCGCAACGCGTAGCACCGGTGGCAGTAGGTGCTGTTGGCATATTTACGGAAACGTACGATGACTTTGTTTCGCTGTCACTGCCTGCACAGGCGTTAATTGTGAGCTGTACAGTAAAGGTGCCATTTGAAGCATAGGCGTGTTGCGGATTTTCGAGTGTCGAGGTTTGTCCGTCACCGAAACTCCAAAGGAATGAACAACCAGCAGGATAGGTTCCTGTATTGGAAAACTGAACCATCCCTGTGCAGGTTGAAGTAACATCAGCTGCGAAATTGGCTACAGGTGTAAGTGGCACCAGTACAACGTTGCGTGTTGTTGCAGTTCCATTGGTTACCGCTATATTCGTAATTGTTTTGGAAGTATAGCCTGGTGCCGAATAAGTGATACTGTAGGTTCCGGTATTTACGTATTTGTGATAATTGCCGACTGGCAGCGCGGAATATACATGAGAACTATCGTTGGCCTGATCGTAACTGTTGGCGAAAACTTTTGCGCGAATGGGCATACCGGAGCATGAATCAGTTATCAGGCCGCGAATTCCGTACAAACTTTCTTCCATATAATCGAGAAGTGACTGGTAATTGGTGTTCCACATGCCATTCAGGTTCTCAGTTTCCGTCGTTTTTACACCATCGAGTTCAATGGTAGCTTCGCGACATTGATGGAAGTAATTCATATAGTCCTGTCGGCCACCGGCAACCAGATACCAGTCGCCGCCTTCGGTAACGCCATCACCAAAAGTGTCGGTCATGTATCCGGATGTAATGGCCCGTGCAGTGGTAACATAATCGGTGCAAACTCTTTCCCACCATGGGGCATCAGCATTTGGATTGCTTGCTGTCGTCCAGTTGTCCCACGGGTAATTCATTACTTCAGCGCCACCGTGAAAATTGCCGCCCATATTGAAATGATGATTGTCGGCAAAGGTCATGAATGCTTGTGTTTCGGGTTGCCATGCATTTCCATCGGGATGATCGCCGTCAACCGGATCTTTATAATTACGGTTAAGGTCAACGCCGGATAAGTTTCCCCGAATGGAATTGGCGATGGTTGATCCTACAGGCGATGAATTATAATAAGTTCCTTCGGGATTGGCCATTGGACAAATCCAGATTTCGGCACCACTCACCAGACTTGTAACCTGTGAAACAGAGCCATAATTGGAGAGCAGATATTCAATCATGCGAAGCATGAGGTAAAATCCTGTTGTCTCATCGCCGTGCATCGATGATGAATAGAGGAACTGAGGCTCGTTTTCAGCGGTATTGACATTATCTGAAATTCTTGCAACAAGAATTTTATAATTACCCGAAGGCGTTGAAGCCATTATTGTATCAATGTTGCAAAGCGTCGGATAAGTGCTGGCAAAACTGGCCATCATTTGTTCGTAAACGCTGTAGGTTGGATATTTATCCCAGGTAGCCATCTGAGCCACTGTTGTTGCCATAGTCAGCGCTTTGGAAGCGTCTTTTGGTATAATTTGATACGGAATATTTCTTGTCAGAAAAGTCTGAAACTCTCGAGCATTCGCATACGCGATCACGTCAAAACCGCCATCGTGAGACGGTTTCACGTTGTCGATGGACATGATTTTTGTCAGGTCATTGTTGATCTGATCTTTTGTTGCGACATTGAATCTGATAACGATCTCACCTCTGTCCTGTAAAATCTGCGTTGCCTGCTGTATCTGCGTCTGAGAGAAAATTGAAATAGACAGCGATAGCAGTAAAATTGAAAATACCAATTTCATGGGGGTAATGTTTTTCTAAAGACATCGATTTCTCTACAAAGTTGCCTGCCTGCAGTTTTTTTCTGTCTGCTCAACAACTTTGGAAATCTCTGCAAATTTGGCTTCATTCACCGGATGAACGGGGAGTCTGAAAACATGCTGAATCAATCCTTTAATATGCAGAACCGCTTTAATGCCGCTCGGGTTGCCCATTTTCAGCAAAGTGTGCATGATTGGAAGAATCAGATAATGATATTTTCTGGCTTCTTCCATATTGCCATTCATGGTTGCATGCACCATTTTCGAAAATTCTTTCGGATATGCATTTGCAATTACAGAAATTACTCCACATGCGCCCATTGAAATAATAGGCAGGGCGAGTGCATCGTCTCCTGCAACCACTTCGAGCGATGCGGGTTTTTCGTATAGCAGATCCATCACCTGGTCCATATTGTCTGTGGCCTCTTTGATTGCCATAACGTTCGGACAATCTCTGGCAATACGCAGGGTTGTTTCAGGTTCCATGTTCACCACCGTGCGGCCCGGAACATTGTACAGAACAACAGGAATGGGTGCATGTTCTGCAATCATTTTGTAATGCATGTACATCCCGTCCTGATTTGGCTTGTTGTAATACGGCATTACCGAAAGCAAAGCCGATGCCCCGGTGAAATCGAAGAGGTTCATTTCTTCGATGAGCTTTGTTGTGTTGTTGCTCCCAAAGCCAATTACAATGGGTACTTTGCCGTTCAGATGTTTGGAAACCAACTGCAAGGCTTCTTGTTTTTCCTGCAGCGAAACAGTTGGAGACTCGCCGGTAGTGCCGAAAAGCACAATGTAATCCACACCGCCATCAACCACATGATCAACAAGTCTGATCATGCTTTTGAAATCTATAGCTCCCTGTTCATCAAACGGTGTGACGAGCGCCACTCCACATCCTTGTACTGAAAATTTCATATTTGCTTTTTTTGAAACATATTCTGGAAATGAATTGCCAGCGAAAACATCTCTTCCTGCGAGTGTCCTGGCAAGACTTCAATCGCTAAATCAAAAATTTGTTGATTTTTTTTCTCGCAGGCACCAATTTTTAGCCTGGCTGCCGAAAGCACAATGATCCAATGAAAAACCGGTTGCATGCAATACGTCAGGTCAATCAAAGTGTCAACCGGAATACTCAGAAATTCATCAACAAGCGCATCGGAAGGAATACCTGATTTACTCATATCGTTCTTCCCGACGAAAGCCACATGCAGCGATTTATTGCACCATGCTGGTGTTGCAGGCATTCCGTGAAACCCGATGGCATGCACCTTTTTTTTCTGCAACTGCAACATCGATTGAATGCGTGTGAATTCGTTGTATTTTTCTTCAGTTGTACAATCGAACAACAAAAGAAAAGTTCCGGATTCCTCAAAACTTTTGTTGGCAACAATCCTCTTCACAGCCGCCTTGCGACGACTTAGTGCCTTATGGAATATATTATCCCGGAATTTTTTTAGCATTGCTTTCAGATTTTTGTTGCTACTATAACGTAAAAGCTGCCAGCTTATTTTGATTTATCGGGCCCTTCGGGAATTTCAGGAATTGGTTTGTAATTTTTCAATTCTTCTTTAATGACTTCAATAGCTTTCAGAAGCTGTGTGTCGGTGCCGGAAAATTCCTGATACGGATCGTTGTCAATAATTATATCCGGCTCTACGCCATAGCCTTCAATGATCCATTTGCTTTCATCGATGGAGTAGCTTGCAAATTCGGGCTTGTTCAGCACAGTGCCATCTATAAATGGCAATGAACCGCGAATACCCACAACACCGCCCCAGCTGCGGACTCCAATGGTTTTACCCAACTGATGTTTTTTAAACGCATAAGGAAATAAGTCTCCGTCGGATGCTGAATACTGATTGAGTAAAAGCACTTTTGGGCCCAGCATGATTTTGGTTGGAGTCTGTCCGGGGATGGTCACGTTGCGGGCCATATTGGCGCGTGTCGGAACACGCATTAGTCGTTCCATAATCATTGGAGAAACATTGCCGCCGCCGTTTCCACGATCATCAATGATCAGTGCTTTTTTGTTCAGCTGCGGGTAAAAATATTTCACAAATTCATTCAGCCCTTCAACGCTCATGTCTGGAACGTGGATGTATCCTACTTCTCCGTTGGTTGCTTTATCAAC
This sequence comes from Bacteroidetes bacterium GWF2_43_63, assembly GCA_001769275.1. Classification (NCBI taxonomy): domain Bacteria; kingdom Pseudomonadati; phylum Bacteroidota; species Bacteroidetes bacterium GWF2_43_63. Next base: position 44,177 of record MEOQ01000002.1, read on the forward strand.
AAGTTCCACATTGTGCTGCACCCAGTTGTAGTAATAGAGTGATGCTTCAGATGCCAGCGGAACAACAATAACTTTTCGGGCACCATCAGCTGATGGCTTGCTGTTTACAAGCATTTCGACCTGTATATCGGCTTTGCCTGCAAGCAGCGCGTATACATTATTTACAGTATTTGTTCTTACACCATCAATGGCGATAATATATTCTCCTTCTTTCACATTCACACCGTGCTCGGTGAGTGGGCTGCGCAATTGTTTGCTCCAGTTTGCCCCTTTCAATACAGACGATATTTTGAAAAAACCGGAGGGATCCGAAGCGATTACAGCGCCCAGAAGCCCAGTGTTTACGCGCGTTGGCATTGGCCGGTCTCCACCGCTGATGTAAGCATGTCCTACATTCAGTTCGCCGATTAATTCACCAATAATATAATTCAGGTCGTGACGATTATTAACATAAGGCAGCAATGCAGCGTATTTATCGCGCATGGCATCCCAGTTTACGCCCTGCATGTTTTCAACATAAAAGAAATCCCGCATCTGGCGGTAGACCTCAAAATAAATCTGAGACCATTCTTCCTGACGGTTGACCGTGGTTTTCAACTGATCGAACGACACGCTCTTTTCCGGCTTCACTTCAGCTTTTGGCAGATCGATGATATAATAAACTCTATCCCTGCGAACCAACATTTTCTTGCTGTTGCCAGTAATCTGAAAACCATTGAATTCGCCAATAGTAGTTTCTTTTGAATCTTCTATACTGTAAAGCATGAGTTGACTTTTCTCATCGCCTGTTGCACTTTTCACGTAGTAAACGTCGTCGCCGGTCATTTCTACTCCGTAATAATTGCATGACTCAATAGGTAATGAAACAATGCGATCCTGAATGCCCTCGGTTGTTACAACAATATTTGGAATAGCTCCATCAGCGGGTTTCGGGTCATCTTTCTTTTCAGGTTCCAATGCAACTTCATCATTCTTTGGCGCAAGCGGGTTCAGTGTTTTAGCGTCCAATGGCACAAGATAAATGCGCCCCATATTTGTATAGGCCGTATTCCATTCCGTCTGACTATAAATAGGATTGAAATCACGATCGCTGATGAAAACGAGAAATTTCCCGTCACGACTGAATTGCGCATTGTATGATTCGTACCAGGTATCGGTGACTGCAGTTTTCTTACCTGAAGCCAGCTCATAGAGCATAATTTGGTTCATGCCCGATTTTTGGGGCTCAGTAAAAACGATCCACTTACTGTCAGGACTCCATGCAAAATCAGTGTATTCCCACACGCCTGTTGATGCGACTTCTGTAATTTTTTTTGTTTCAACATCTACATAACGAAGACGCAGTTTTTTGTCGCTGAAAAGTATTTTTTTGCTATCCGGTGACCACTCAAGAGAGAAATAATATGTGTCGGCTTTTTTTGTAATCTGCACTGGGTCTGAACTTCCATCCTGTGCAATCGTCCAGATTTCAAACTCACCGCTGCGATCGCTTATATATGCAATGGTCTTTCCATCGGGCGACCAGACGGCGTTGCGGTCATGCGATGAAGATTTTTTTGTGAGATTTCGGGTAACTCCGCTTTTCACAGGAACGGAAAATACTTCGCCGCGGGCACTCACCACGAGCCGTTCTCCGCCTGGAGCAGGACTTACCATCTGAATATTTTTCGAAGCATCGGCCAGAAAGTCGCGACTGTAGGCCATGTCGTTTGAAATCAGAATTTTTACTTTTTCGGCTTTCTTGGTTGAAGCACTGAAAAGATAGATATAGCCTCCGTTTTCAAAAACGATTTCACCATTGTTGTGCGAAGGAAATTTGATGTCAAATTCAGAGTATGTTGTAACCTTAGATGTAGTCTTGCTTTCAGTATTGTAGCAGAAAAGATTCATGGTGCGGTCACGATCCGAAATAAAATAAATTTCATTGCCAATCCACATGGGCATGATATCCTGTGCCTGTGTATCGGTTATTTTTTCGATTGATTTTGTTTTATAATCGAAGATGCGTATATCATCGGCCATCCCACCTTTGTAATATTTCCATGTGCGGAATTCACGAAAAACGCGATTGAAAGCGAGCTTGCTGCCATCGCTATTGTAGCTGCAGAATCCGCCGGTGGAGAGGGGGAGTTCTTCTGATAGTCCGCCGTCAACAGATACTGCATATAGTTTTCCGACAAAATCGTTGAAGGAAGTTCCGCGTGAACGATATATGATTTTCTTTCCGTCGGGAGTCCAGCCCATTACAATATTATTGGGACCCATGCGATCCGAAATATCGTCCCTTCCAAGTGTGGCTGTGTGTGTCAGGCGTTTTGGAATTCCACCGTCGGCAGGAATCAGATAAACTTCAGTGTTGCCATCATACTGGCCGGTAAATGCAATCCATTTTCCATCTGGAGAAAATCTGGGGAACATTTCGTAGCCGTCGCCCGAAGTGATGCGACGCGCGACGCCGCCAGTTTTACCGACAGCGTAAAGATCACCGGCATAGGTGAAAACGATGGAGCTGCTGCTGACTGCAGGGAAACGAAGAAGACGGGCTTCCTGCTGGCTTTTGGCTGTATGAGTCATCATGATCATGATAGCAATAAGGAGTGAATATTTCATTTTGAATGGCATTTATAATGGCAGCCCAAAATTACGGATTTTTGCTGAGAACGAACCGTATCAGCAGGTGATTATTATCAGCTGTTATGAAGGAGCCGTTTCTTGATGTCACAACGATTCCATATTCTTTGTGGAATTTATACTGCTTTGCAGTACTTCGAACGATGGAATATTGTGACAAGCGCAACGATATCCCATCGTCCGACCGCAGAGAGGATATGGGATCGTCGTTGGTGCTGAAAAGCTGATTTAATATCGGAAACTAAACCATCCTGCGTTGATGCGACGGATTGGTATGCGCGATATCAGCGCTGCTATTGCGAGAACTGTAAAAAACACATAAACGAAATCGGTCCATATTATTTTAACCGGATAAATATCACTGATAAAGGTATCTCCTCCTGCAAACCGCACCAGGCCAAAGTTTTGCTGCAGTACAATAACGATTATACTGATTCCAAATCCAACGAGCATTCCGGTCAGACAAATGATAAAGCCATGCGCAACTATAACACGTCTGATTTTCGGAACTCCTGCGCCCAATGCATAAAGCGTTGAGAGGTCTTTTTGCTTGCTCAGAATTTCAAGTGTCAGTGTTGAGATGATGGTGAATGACGTGATTAGCAGAATGAGCGCAAGGATAAGAAACACAATAAGCTTTTCGCTTTTCATGATTTTGTACAATGCTTCTTCCTGTTCCATTCTGTTTTTAACATTGTATCTGTCACCTACCATATCCTGCACCTCGTCTTCGATTCCGGGAATCAGACTTTCATCGCTGATGCTAATTTCAATGGCTGTGGAAATGGTTTCGTACTCCAGCAGGTCACGTGCGAGTGAAAGCGGAACAATTATATATTTTTCGTCAAACTCCTGCTGAACCGAAAACATGCCTCCTGCAATGGCGCTTCTGGAGCGGAACGACGACGAAATATCGGCCGATGCAGCCGACGTTCTTTTCGGGCTGTAGAATGTCAGCGGCGTTGTGAAATCATTGATGTTGATTCCAAGAGAATAAAATATTCCTGCACCAACAATAGCGTAGGGCACACTGTCTGTCCCGAGATTGCTGCTGCCATTGAGCATGAGCGGCTTGAATTTCTCTTCGAATCCCTTACCCGGCTCCACTCCTTTGATATAAACCACTTGTTGACGGTCGCCGTAACGAACCATGCAGATATCTTCGACAACGTAACTGATGTCATCAACACCATTCAGCGAGACGATTCTGGAAGCATCAAATTCTTTGTTTTGAAAATATTTTCCGTTGACCGGTTCAATGCGCAGCTCGCTGTGAAAGTTGTTGAACATGGTGCTTATCATCCCTTCCAGACCATTGAATGCTGAAAGAACAATGATTAGAGCAGCTGTTCCTACAGCAATGCCCCAGAATGAAATACCAGAAATAATGTTGATGATACTGAACGATTTCTTCGATCGCCAGAAGCGAAACGCCATCCATGGTATCCATTGTTTGCCGGCCACAGCTATGATTTTAGCGCCTTGTCAATTTTCTCCATATAATCCAGACTGTCGTCGATAAAAAACTTCAGCTCTGGAATTATGCGTACCTGTTTGCCAATGCGCAACCCGAGCAGTTTCCGGAGTTCTGAGGTGTAAATCTGAATGGTCTGAAACAAAGAATCCTTGTCTTTCACGGCAAACAAACTCAGGTAAACCCGGGCAATACTCATGTCGGGACTCAGCCTGACAACGGTAACGGTGATCATGGCATTGCCAAACATATTTTTTCCTTCGTGAAGAAATATTTCAGCTAAATCTTTTTGAATCAGCCGCGCGGCTTTTTGTTGTCTGATGCTATCCATGTTGCAAAGGTAATACTTTTTTGCAGGGGTTATCGCTTTGTACTAAGCTCAATCACCTCCCGATATTCTATAATAAGATTTTCAAGAAATTTCTCTGAAGAAAAGTCGAGTGCTCGTTTTCTGGCTTCCAGAGCCAGTTGTGTTGACAGCGTGTTATTGTTCAGCAGCTTTTGAACGGAAGAAAAAATTTCGTCGGGGTGTTGCGGCCGCACGCAGAGCGCGTTGTCGCCACTGGTGATCATGTCTGTTACTCCACCGGCATTTACAGATACAATGGGCAACTGCATGGCCATGGCTTCCAGCAACACATTCCCGAAGGACTCCCGGTGCGAAGGGAACACATAAACATCCAGGGTCGAAAGCAATCCTGCCAGATCGGGCTGGTGGCTTATAAAAACATAGCTGTCTTCAGGCAGACAGTGCGCGGCGAGCGCATAAATTTCCTGCGCAAATCCATCTTCGCCAACACTGGCGCCACCAGCCATCACAAAAAATAGTTTTTTATTTTCCGATTTTAGCAGCATTTCAGCAGCATGAATAAAATCGGCATGTCCTTTCATGGGCGAGATGCGACCAGTCATACCAACAACCTGAGCGTCTTGCGGAATACCGTATGCGGCGCGCATTTCGGACTTATTGAATCGTTCCGGGCTGAAAATCCGGAGATCGATGCCGTTATTCATTACAAATACTTTCTCCGGCTTCATGGGTGATGTAGTCAGAAAATTATTCCGAACAAAAGAGGAAACACACCAGGCCCGGTCGATCCGGCTATAAATGATGCGGTGCAATGGTGACTTTTTTTTCAGCCGGCTCTCCATGCGGCGTGTGAACACAAGAGGCGTTTTGTTGCGTGTCGTTTTCAATGCGGCTGTTAAAACAGATAAATCATGCGACCGCTGCACATGAATGATATCGGGTTTAAATGTGTCGAGTAATTCCTTTGCTTTGCGCAATGAATAAAACCAGTTTTTTCCCGGATCGAAAATTCCGGATTCAACATGAAGTTTTCTTTCAGTTGCGGTTGTAAATGTTTTGCCATCGAGAGAGCAGAATACACAGGACTCGTGTCCCGCATGTTGCAGTATCTGAGCCAGTTTCACTGTCTGCATCTCAATGCCGCCCCACGAAGGGCCACCGCAAACCTGAAGAATTTTCATAATGCAAATATATAAATATTAAGGTGTCGGATTTTTTTTCGTTAGGCGTTACATGCGTTACAAGGTCACGCGTCGGGAGACGCGCGCCCAGTTCAAGGTCGAGATTAAGATGTTACATCATAGTTGTCAGCATTCAGAAAGGTTGAGATTCTGGAGCCGACCTTGTCACGTTTTACGTGAAGGCACAAAAGAAGCTGCGAAGCACAAATTGCGCTGGAGGCGCTGCATATGTTGGCCCGGGACAAAGTCCCGGAAGATTGAAACAAACGCATTGCAATCACGCACCAGCCAAAAGCTTTAATTATCTTTGCAAAAAAACAGTATGCTCCCGGAGGCGATGACGAAATTTTTAAAGAAGCACCACGTAATGTCGCTCGCAGTAAGTGATTCAGAAGGGATATGGAGCGCACACTGCTTCTACGCCTACGATTCAGCGCGGAGCTGTTTTGTTTTCACAAGCGATGAAGAAACACGTCATGTTAAAATGTTGACAGCAAATAGCCGGGTTGCAGTATCAATAGCTTTGGAAACACGGATTATAGGCAAAATTCAGGGGCTGCAGATGTCGGGAACCGTATATAAACCTGCTGATTCCGAGTACGAGTGGGCTAAAAACAGTTATCTGAAGCGGTTTCCGTATGCAATAGTAATGAAGACCTCATTTTGGATTTTTTTACCGGATTATGCCAAAATGACCGATAACGCATTTGGCTTCGGAAAGAAGCTTATCTGGGACGGAAAAGGCTGACTGTGAACGTAACAAAACGTATCGCATTCATCTAGATAATTAATAAAATTCGGCTATTCAGCTGATTAACCTTGTCAGTTGAAAAGTATGCCTTATTGTTAATAATTTGGGCTTTGCCTAACAAACATATGTTTTTACTTTAGCCATCCAAATAAGCGACTATTGAGAAATTTCTTAATGGTTGAATTACATCGGATTAACTTAATAAGTAGAGAGCATGGACAACAGTTTGTTAGGACAGACACAGGTAAAAACAGAAAACGACTCTAAATCAGGCGGATATGATCAGCTCCTGAATAAACGGACTCGTCCGAATATTTTTGATGGTCAGGAAAGCAAATTAAATGAACCTGAAAGACGCGTTTATTTGTATGAAGATGCCCTCAAACAATCAACAGCGTATTTTAACGGAGACACTTTGGCTGCAAGCGTATGGGTGAGTAAATATGCCCTCAAGGATAGCCAGGGAAATATTTACGAAGCTACTCCCGATGATATGCATCGCCGCATTGCCCGCGAAGTTGCCCGCATCGAGAAGAATTATAAAAACCCGATGTCGGAGGATGAAGTATTTGAAGTACTGAGAAATTTCCGCTACATTATTCCGCAGGGAAGTCCTATGGCTGGCATTGGAAACAATTTCCAGATAGCAAGTTTGTCCAATTGCTTTGTTATTGGTTCCAATAAAGCCGATTCTTATGGTGGCATTCTGAAAGTTGATGAAGAGCAGGTTCAGTTGATGAAACGCCGCGGTGGCGTAGGTCACGACCTTAGTCATATACGTCCGAAAGGATCACCGGTGAAAAACAGCGCTTTGACCTCAACCGGCATTGTGCCTTTTATGGAACGATACAGCAATTCAACCCGCGAAGTAGCGCAGGATGGTCGTCGTGGCGCTCTCATGCTCAGCATTTCTGTTAATCATCCTGATTCGGAAAGTTTTATCGATGCAAAAATGGAGCAGGGTAAAATAACCGGCGCCAATGTCTCGGTTCGTATTGATGATGATTTTATGAATGCTGTTACAAGCCGGAAAGAATACACTCAGAAATACCCGATTCATTCCGATAAACCCATTTTTTCAAAGACAATCAACGCACAGGATCTGTGGGGAAAACTGGTTCACAACGCTTGGAAATCTGCTGAGCCCGGAATACTTTTCTGGGATACCATCAAACGCGAATCGGTTCCGGATTGCTATGCTGACCTTGGATTCGAAACGGTTTCTACAAATCCATGTGGCGAAATTCCGCTCTGTCCCTACGATAGCTGCCGTTTACTTGCGATAAATCTTCATAGCTATGTTGAGAATCCTTTTACAAGTGAAGCCAGTTTCAATATGCCCCTTTTCCGCGAACATATCTGGTATGCGCAGCGAATGATGGACGATATTATTGATATGGAACTGGAAAAGGTTGATGCCATAATCGAAAAAATTGACAATGATCCTGAATCCAGTGATATAAAAAATACCGAACGTCAGCTCTGGATTAAAATAAAAGACAAAGCTATTCAGGGTCGTCGCACGGGTATTGGTATAACCGCTGAAGGCGATATGCTTGCAGCTCTCAATATGCGCTACGGCTCGGATGAAGCAATTGATTTCAGTGTGAACATTCATAAAACGCTGGCTGTTGAAGCATATAAATCCTCTGTAAATCTTGCATCTGAGCGTGGTCCTTTCCAGGTGTTTGATTTTGAACGTGAAATGAACAATCCTTTCATTAACCGTCTTTTTAACGAAGAGCCTCAGCTGCGCGAATCAATGAAAAAGTTCGGACGCCGCAATATTGCTTTGCTCACTATTGCTCCAACCGGGAGTGTAAGCATTATGACGCAGACTTCCTCGGGAATTGAACCTGTGTTTATGACAGCCTACAAGCGCAGAAAAAAAGTCAATCCGAATGATAAAAATACCAACGCTACTTTTGTTGATGAATCAGGCGACAGTTGGGAAGAATTCAATGTGTTTCACCCAAAATTCCTGACCTGGGCCGGACTGAATGGGTACGATGTTGATCAGGTGAAATATCATTATACCGAGGAGCAATTGAATGAACTGATTGCTAAATCTCCTTATTACAAAGCAACAAGCAACGATGTTGACTGGATCAGCAAAGTGAAGATGCAGGGCGCAATTCAGAAATGGGTTGATCACAGCATCAGCGTCACAGTAAATGTTCCGGAGCATGTTGATGAATCGATGATTGACACTGTGCTGCGTGCTGCCTGGGAAAGTGGTTGCAAAGGCGTAACAGTGTATCGCGAAGGCTCACGCTCTGGTGTGCTTGTCGCCGACAATAAAAAGAAGGAAGAACCAAGCACTCTTTTTTCTGAAACAAGTGCGCCTGCCAGACCATTAAAAATTGATGCAAGTGTATTGCGTTTTAATAATGGCGCAGAAAAATGGATCGCTGTCGTTGGCTTGCTTAATGATCGTCCGTATGAAATATTCACAGGTCGCGCCGATAATTTTGTGTTGCCCGAATTTGTTCATCGTGGCTGGGTAATCCGCGAAAAGAATCGCGACGAGCGGGCACGCTATGATTTCGAATTTCTCGATAAAGACGGATATGCGGTAACTATTCGCGGCCTCTCCAGAACATTCAGCCCGGAATACTGGAATTACGCGAAACTGATTTCAGGCGTTTTACGTCATGGAATGCCGATTCCATATGTTGTTCAGCTGGTCGATAATCTGCAGTTCGACAATGACGATATCAACTCATGGAGAACTGGTGTAGTGCGGGCACTCAAACTTTTCATTCCCGATGGAACAAAAGCTCAGGGTGAATGTCCTGAATGTCATACGGATTCCCTTCAATTCAAAGAAGGTTGTGTAACCTGCAACAACTGCGGTTATTCAAAGTGCGGTTAATTCTGCTTACACATATATAGTATGAACGGGACTTTAGGGTCCCGTTTTTCATTGTAGAAATATCAGGCTGTCCCAGACACAGCAAAAACAACATTCCACCGTCCGGTTGCGACGCAGGAGCTTGAGGACATGGAACCGTTGTTTTTGCTGTAGTTACGACGGTTCCATGTTCCGGCTTATTTGTCTGAAAAAATACCAGTTCACCAGCCAGAACGGTGGAATGGTGCAACAATGAGTTTTTCAGCCAGTCTCTAAATCAATAATTTGCTTTAGATAAAGGCAGCTTCTATTGATTTATGAACTTCACAAAACATGCAGCAAAAAAAAAGCTGTCCGGAAATCCAGACAGCTTTTTACTAATAATTGGAATTCTCTACAGCCCATCCACAAACTGTGCTGCATAGTATTTCGCAGTCAGTTCTTCGCCTGTGGCGTTTTTGATCATTTCATTCCAGGTGTATTTTGATCCCGGCGCAAAAACTTTGTCCATCAGATATTTTCCGACTTCTTTGTTATTGAAATAGCTGGCTCCATTGATATCTTCCTGTTTCAAAATATTCACAACGATATAATGATTCAGCTGGCTTGCCAGTAATTCACCAAGATGATAGTTGTGATAATAACAAGGTGAAGTAGCAATGTGAATCTTCGATGCCCAGTCCGGTTCATTGCGGCCTTCAGGCTTTTTCATCAATTGATATTTTTCAACAAGATCCCACCACAATTTATTCAAATCCTGATCGGGGTTTTCGTACAGACCTTTTTCGAAACGGTACATCACCTGCGACCAGCGGCTGAAAACGAGTTGTTCGAGACGTGTGTATTTGAATGCTTCATCTTTGATTTTCATTTTTTCAGCATCGCTGATACCAAGCATATCCTGCATCCATTGGGCATTGCTGGCCATGCGACCAAAAAGCATAGCAATTGCCTCGGTTGTGAATGTGTGTGCAGGATCACGCAGTGTGAACGGAAGATCTCGGCTGATATACTTATCATATGAGGCATGGCCGAATTCGTGCAGCATAGTGTTCATCCATTTGTAATTTGATTTTACATTACAAAGAACGCGTACATCACCTTCATTGTCCATGTCTATGCAAAATGCGTGTTGATTTTTGCCTTTCTTTTCAAACAAATCTGAACGCTCAATAATGTCTTTCACGTCCATCCCAAGGCTTGCGTAATAATCCGAAGTCAGTTTCACCAGATCTTTATCCTTATAATACTTATCAAGATCGAGGGTGTAAATTTTCGGAGCTTCCTGGAAGAAACGCCCTTGAAAATGCCAGGGCATTAAGTTTGCCTCAGGCACATTGTATCGCTTTGACATGAAAGAATCTATCTGACCTTTGAGTTTTGTGAAACCATCGCGGGTGAGATCGTCCAGTTCGTTAAATAATTTTTCGATTTCTGCCGGATCCTGTTCGCTAAGCTTCAGACTCATTTCATGATAGTTGTTGTATCCAAGGTCTTTGGCAACTTCGTTGCGTTTTTTCACCAAAGCAATGATATCAGCTGCTACAACTTTTCCTACATTTTTGTGTGCCTTCCAGGTTTCCTCAAGTTTCTTGTTATCGGTGCTGCTGCTAAGGATTTCTTCAACCTCATTATCGGTCAGTGAATCACCTTTTTCGGTGGTAGCACGATAAGTATTCATCTTTTTGGCAATCTTTGTTTCCATGCCGATGATTTCTTCCAGTTTCTTTTCATCAACCTGATTGCGCTGATAAGCGTTGAAAAGCACATTGAGTTCGCGATCGAGCAGACTATCTTTTACACCACCGGCATCCTTGATTTTTTTCAGCAATGCGAAGTCTTCCTTATTGGTGAATATCTTGGTGTATTTGATACCAAATTCTTCAACCTTTGCATAATCCTCTTCCGATCCGCTGACTTCAGAATTCCACATAGCGGTGGTATATTCTTTCATAATGGGACGGATGGTATCTTCATACTTCTGAATAAAAGCCTGAAGTTCACTTTTCATATCTCCTCCTTTGTCTTTTTTATTACCACAGCCGGTTATTCCTGTAACCGCAATTGCTACGATAAGTGTCATTAAATAAATGTTTTTCATGTTTCTGGTTTTAGTCCGTTTTGAGGGCGCAAATTACAGATATTTTCATTCGAAATGTTAGCAATTGTTTTTTTCTGATTAAATATTTTTTTCAGGAAATATATAAGTGACCTTCAGTACATTTATGATCCAATAAAGTCCAATCGCTGATAGTTTTCAGATTCATTTATCGTTTTTTTGTGCAAGAGTTAAATGATTTAGTCTATATTTGCAAATATCAAAAACCGACTTATGAAAAATTCAACATTTATATTAATCGCTGCGCTGCTCATTTTAAGCAGCTGTTCCGTATTCGATTTTCAGAGCAGGGCAAAGCATGCTCATTTAAATAAAGTACCTGTAAATGAATCTGTTACAGCAATCGATATTGATGAGCCGGATGTCAATCTGAACGTCGAAAATGTCGTTCTTGCTGATGTTTTACCTGAGCAAGATATGTTGGAAATGCCTGATTATAAGGAGTCTGAGCCGATCGTTAAAGCAGAACCACAGCGATTTGCCAAACCATTCAAAACGCCTTCTGTTATTAGAGATTTCAAAAAGGCATTCAAAGCTCAGGCAAAAGCCAATTCTGCTTCCGAAAATCAGAGTATTGACATTGTCACCTTGTTGATCTGGGTGCTTGTAATAGCTGTAATTCTGGCATTGCTGGGGTTTCTGTTGCCTAATCTTTGGAGCGTTTTTATCGGCTTGTTGCTGGTGGTTCTGATTGTCATGGCTATTATTTATCTGGCTGGGGCAGTGTAAATTATTCAATTTAAGCTTCTTACATTACTGATTACTTCAATTGTGAAGTTGATAGCAATGTTGCGTTGCTATTCTGACGGGCCATCGTTACAGTCGACACAAAAATCACGACATTGATTGTTGCAACTTTTCACCATAGAAATGTGCAACGTTGACTCAGGCTGTTAATGGTCTGTTTTATTTTTTCAAGACCGGCACGTTTCAATGGTGTATGCGAAAACCGGCTCGAAAACTCAACTTCACTCATTTCAAACCATTCTTTTTTGTCAGCTGGAACCTGCCAGTTGCCTTTCATTTTTTGCGAACCAACAGACAAAATATGTGATTGATTGTAGGGACAAGCTGCCTGGCAAATGTCGCATCCGAATATCCATCCGGGATTATTTTGTTCAATAATTTCCGGCAATTTTTCCTTAGATTCGATATTGTAGCAGGCAATGCATTTTCGTGCGTCAATGGTTCCGTCGCCATTGAAGGCCTGCGTCGGGCAACTGTCAACACATTTTGAGCAATTTCCACATTCGTTTTCAAGCGGAATTGCGGTTGAATCAAATTCAAGTGACGTAAAAATGTGGGCAATGAGTACGCGACTGCCTATTGTGGGCTGTATCAGAAATCCGTTTCGTCCGATAAACCCCAATCCGGCCTTCCATGCCCAATAGCGATCAAAAACAGCCGCGCTGTCTGCAATAAACTTCGGCTGAAAATCCGGATCAGCTGCAGCAATGAGTTGCATGGCGGGTTCGGCCTGTTTTCTCAGATAATCATGATAATCGAAACCGTGAGCATAAGCTGCTATTTTCAGCGGCCCTGTATCAAACTGCGTTTCAGGCCATGGATGCAGCATCGAAATGATTGTCCTTGTGCCAGGATAGAGCAGGGTAGGGTCATTGCGTTTTTCAATGTTTCTTTCAAGCCACTGCAGCCCGTTGTGATGGCCCGATTCGAGCCACTGCCGGAACTTTCCCTGCCAGGATTGACTGACAGGGCCTGCCGGAGAAAAACCAACAGCTGAAAAGCCATGTCGCAGCAAAAGATCGGTAATATCCTTTTTAAGATTCCGGGTCAATCTTTTTGTTTCAAATGTACATATTTCTGACAGAAAAAGAGTATTGATTGTTTACATAAAAGCAGATAAAAATCATAGGTGCTTGTGTATTTCGGAAAATTCATGTAGGTTTGCCGAAACAATTTACAGGTATGAAAAGAAAGTATTTCTCAGTATTTATGGTTGTTGCGGCTTTCCTGCTGAATTCGCCAGCAATGGCCTGCACAAATTATATTGTGACCAAAGGTGCTTCGACCGATGGCTCGGTAATGATAACCTATGCTGCCGACAGTCATGTGCTTTTTGGCGAATTGTATCATTGGGCGCCAGCGGTTTATCCTGAAGGCGCTATGATGGATATTTATGAGTGGGATACCGGAAAATTCCTGGGACAGATCAAGCAGGCCCGACGCACCTACAATGTGGTTGGTAATATGAATGAATTCCAGGTAGCCATTGGTGAAACCACTTATGGTGGATTATCTAAGCTGGAATCTCAGAAGGGCGCCATTATGGATTATGGAAGTCTGATTTATATTGCATTGCAGCGTTCAAAAACCGCACGCGAAGCCATTATGGTAATAGGTAGTCTGATGGCCGAATACGGTTATGCCTCATCTGGCGAATCGTTTTCGATTGCTGATAAAAACGAAGCGTGGATTATGGAAATAATCGGGAAAGGCGACTATGAAAAAGGTGCAGTTTGGGTTGCCCGTAAAATTCCTGACGGATATGTGTCAGGCCATGCCAATCAGGCCCGCATTCAGACTTTCCCACTTGCCAACGGAAAAACATCGATTACCGATGAGCAGTTTGCAAAAATCAATTTACCCGGAATCGAATGTATTTATTCTCACGATGTTATTGAATTTGCAAAGAAAAATTTCGAATACAAAGGCAAAGATGCTGATTTCAGCTTCTCAGACACCTATGCTCCTATAACATTTGATGGTGCAAGATTTTGCGAAAATCGCGTCTGGAGCTTCTTCCGCGAGGTAAACAGCGATATGGAAAAGTATCTGGGATACATTATGGGACACGACCTGAAAAACCGGATGCCGCTGTTTATTCTTCCAAACAAAAAAATATCACAGAAAGACCTGATGACCTACATGCGCAGCCATATGGAAGGCACTCCACTCGATATGAGCACCGACATTGGGGCCGGTCCATACAAATGTCCTTACCGCTGGCGTCCCATGGTTTGGGAAGTTGATGGCAAAACATATGTGCACGAGCGTGTTACGGCCACTCAACAGACTGGATTCAGCTTTGTTACTCAAAGCCGCAGCACCATTGCCGACGAAGTTGGCGGGATTATCTGGTTTTCGGTCGACGATGCAGCAAGCACCGTATACACACCAATTTACACAAGCAGCCGCACTATTCCGGCAACGTTTGCCAGAGGCAATGGCGCTATTATGGAGTGGAGCGACGATGCCGCTTTCTGGGTATTCAGTCAGGTTTCAAACTTTGCATACACCCGTTACAACGCTATTCATCCGGAAATTCAAGTGAGGCAGGATTCGCTTGAAAATTTGTACATCAAACGAGTTCTGGACATCGACAAATCGGCGCTGGATCTTCTTGCTTCCGATAAAACAGCGGCAATAATGTACGTTACTGATTTTTCAGTGAAAAATGCTGATGATTTGGTTCATTACTGGAAAAAATTCTATCAGTATCTCTTTATGAAATATATGGACGGTAACGTTAAAACGTTTGTGCCCGGGCAGCAGAACCCCAAAGTGGTACAGCCTGGCTATGGCGATGAGTGGCTACGCAAGATTGTTAAAGACAACGGTGAGGAGCTGCAATATTTCGGAGAACCTTCGCACTAAAAGCACATAGATATTTTTAAAAAACCTTCCTGATTTCCGGGAAGGTTTTTTTGTTTATTGTCGGATGATTTCCGATAACTTATTTACATCTGCCGAATACTTGTAGTTCGGTTAAAGCACTCATTTTTAATGGTATTTTCGGGGCTGCATTAATGCGATGTAATTTTTTTTTCACAAGGCGAAAAAATTCATCTTAAAATGAAAATTAGTCGTATCTTGCGCCACTATTTTCAAGTAGAAAGTTGAATTAAATAAACCGACCATAGTATGAAAAGAATCACTACTGTTTTAGGTGTCTGTATGTTGCTGGTGATCTTCAGTAGCAGCGTGCTGGCCCAGCAAAATGAAGAACAGAAACGTTATCAACCCAGGACTAAAAAAGGGCAAAGCGAGATGGGTATTGCCGGAGCGCTTGAGTATTACAAACTTGTCCGCGGCACACCTGATGTCAGCGATATTGTTAATGCTCATAAATCTGCCAATCTGTTGCCAAAAGGCAAATCCCTGACCTGGAGCGAAATTGGACCTGACAATATTGCAGGACGAACCAGAGCAATTCTGGTAGACAGAAACAATACAAATACGCTTTACGCCGGTGGTGTTTCAGGCGGATTGTGGCAGTCTATTTCTGGTGGGACATCCTGGGAACTAATTGCCCCCCTGGCCGAAAATTATGCTGTTTCCTGTATCACTCAGGATATCAACGGAATAATTTATTTTGGAACAGGTGAAGGATTTGGTAATGGAACTGGAACAGCTGCAGGCAGCAGCGGATTTATCGGTGGAGGTATTTACAAATCAACCGATGCTTCTGGAAATGCCTATTCACTTCTGTCAGCTACAGAACCATTAAGTCTTACCAGCAAATGGCTTAATATATATGAAATTGCAGCTGCCCCTAACAGTACGCGTATTTATGCCTGTACCGAAGGTGGTCTGCAGATTACTGATGACGGTGGCGCCACCTGGACAAATCCTGTTCTCTATCCTACCACTTCGCCTTACGCAATGGTATCCCATGACGTTGAAATCGGTAGTGATGGCCGCGTTTATGCTGTGGTTGGAGATAAATTGTTTTACTCTCCGGATGGAAACAGTGGTACTTTCGTTGACCGTTCCATAACCGGAACAACTGCTACCTCAATCGGCAGGATGGAAATCGCCGTAGCTCCGAGTGATCCGAATTATATCTATGCTTGTGTTGCAAAAGCCGTTGGTTCTTTAATGAACATTTACCGCTCAACGGACGCTGGTGTTACCTGGACAATTATTGGCCCCGGTGGTAGTGCCGCATTCAATGTATTTGGCGATAACAATCAAGGCTACTGGGATAATATTATTAAAGTTTTCCCGAACGACAAAAATCATATTTTGGTTGGTGGAATTGATCTGTGGGACTGGTCCGAAGGTGGAACCTGGATTCAGAAATCACTCTGGTACCTGAATTCATCGAGTTATTATTATCTCCATGCTGATCATCACGACATCGTTTTCCATCCTACAGATCCAAACACTTTCTTCCATGGTTCAGACGGCGGAGTCAGTAAATCAACCAATGGCGGCAACACTTTTTCCACACTCAACCGTCGCTTTGGAACAATTCAGTTCTACAATCTGAGCTGTAACCTTTTTGACATGGTAATGGGTGGAACTCAGGATAACGGAACACTTGTATTACCTGGTACTCTCACTACAACGGGCACAGCATACGAGTTTCTTGGTGGAGATGGTGGCTGGTCGGCCATGTCATACATTGATCCTAATGTTATTGTTGGTACTGTCTATTATGGCGACATGTATCGCAGTAATGAATTAGGTGGAAATGCAAAAGCTTTCTACAGCGAAGCAATGGCAGCCCCGGCTGAATTGTCTCCTTCATGGGCCGGTTTTGTTACTCCAATGTATCTTGACGAACAAATCAACGATCTCAACAGTCGTGATTCTTTAATGTTTTATTCTGATACTGTTGATTATCCTGCAGGCGCAACCGTTGTGGCTTATTCAAAGAAAAACAACAGTTTCCCATTCCTTTATACACTTGAAGATCCCCTCGCTGCCGGCGACAGTGTGCTTATTCAGGACAGGGTTCAGGCCCGTTTCTACGTAGGTCTTAATGGCGCTGTTTGGATGACCAAAGGCCTGCATGATTTTAGTGGCGCTCCGGATTGGTACAAAGTGGCAGCAATTTCCGGCACATCACAGTGCATGGCTGGTTCTAAAGATGGAAATTATCTTTTTGTTGGTACATCGAGCGGAAATCTTTACCGTATTTCAAATCTGTGCGCTGTAGTCGATTCATTAACAGGGTATGGCTCAAGCTCATATTCTGTAGTTGAATGCACACGTATTGCAGCAACAGGTCGTGCCATCACATCAATTTCTGTTGATCAAACCGACCCAAACAATGTATTATATACAATGGGAAACTACGGTTCTGCAACTCATATCTATTATTCCAGCACTGCTTTGGATTCTATTCCCACTTTCCTCAATAAAACAGGCAACCTTCCTCAAATGCCGGTTTATGCCAGTGTGATTGAAATGAATAGTCCAAACACAGTAATTGTTGGAACCGAATTGGGCATTTTCAGCACTTCAAATATTACAGCCGCAACAGTATCATGGGTCGAAGATAATGAGACCATAGGTCGTGTTCCTGTTTATTCACTTGTTCAGCAGTCAAAGAACTACTATTACAATAACAACTACGGCGTTATTTATGCCGGAACTCACGGACGTGGTGCATTTAAATCGTTCTCTTATGTTGGATTAGAAGATGCTCAGCCTTCAATAGCTGGTGCTACCATTGGTATTTATCCTAATCCGGCAGAAAGCCAGACTACCCTTATGTTTAATTCAACGGAAGCAGGATCAGGCGTTGTCAATATTTATTCAATCGACGGCAAACTTGCTGCTTCAAAACAGGTGAATATTGTATCAGGCAGCAATTTGATTGACATGAATGTATCTGTACTTACCACTGGAAATTACCTGGTCGAAGTACGCGTCAAAACTGTTTCGATGTCTGGTAAACTCATTAAAAAATAATCAGAGCGCCGGGGTTTTCCCCGGCCTCATTTTTAAATTGTAACTCTGAAAACCTGCGATATATGAAAAAAATTCTATCCGCATTATTAATACTGATAGCTGTTTCCGTTTCAGCTCAGGAAAAAATCTATGCACCCACCCTGTCAACTCCGGCTAACAATGCTGTGAATCAGGTTGTAAATGTTCTGCTAGACTGGAACCCGGTTGCAGCGGCAGTTAAATACGAAGTCAATCTAGACACATCCGCTACTTTTTCTAACCCCCAGGATACTGTTGTTATTTATTCAGCATGGCAGTCATCTGTTCTGCTTTTTGGAACAACTTACTACTGGCGTGTGAGAGCAATTGACGCCAATGATGTAATCTCCAACTGGTCTATTGTCCGTAGTTTTAATACTGTTGCTGCACCAACAACTCTGTGGCCAGCTGCGGGCTCTAAAACAGCCAGCCTTGATCCGCTACTTAAATGGAATGCAATGTCAGGTGTAACGAAGTATGAATGTCAGTTCGACTCTGCTGCTACCTTTGACAGCCCTTGGTTTAGAAGCGGAATCGTTGAAAACGACACGAAATTTCAGGTGTACGACAACTATTATGGCGATAATTATTATTATCGCGTTCGTGGAATTCATGTGAATGATACCTCGAATTGGTCTGTAGCTGTTGGCTTCATGACCCGCGATTCTGTTGCGTTTTATTCAACTTCACCTGCAAATAATGCAATCGACATTCATCCTGCTGATACTCTCAGAATTAAAAGCATTGTTGGTACTGAAAAATATGAAATCAATTTCGACACTGATCCGACATTCACTGCACCCATTGTCTTCTATTGGGATAGCGCTGCTATGTTTATCAAATTAGTTTCCGGAATAACATATGATACACTTGCTCGCGGAGCCATTGATACTATTCCTTTCGGAACTTTCAATTACAGACTCAGACTCATTACTGACGGTGATACCAGCAAATGGACTGCCGTTCGTACCCTTTCAACAGTAAACAAGGTCACCATGCTCACCCCAGCTGATGATGCAACAGAGGTTGATCCAGCCACCGCATTTACCTGGGAATCTATTCGCGGCGCAGCATACTACATTCTTGAGTACGATACTGTCCCAGCATTTACCAACATAACAAAAGTGAATGTAGCCGGAACATCGTATACTCCAACTACTCATCTTGTTTCACAAACAAATTACTACTGGCGTGTCAGATGCGTCACTCATGCTGATACAACTGATATGTATGATGAATTCCATTTCAAAACATATTGGGGTGTAGGTGTCGAAGAGAGTCCTGTTGAAACATGGAGTGTTTACCCCAATCCAACCAATGGCGTGTTTCATTTAAACATTGAGTCAGCAAGCGTAGCAAAAGTAGAAATCCTTAATCTGCTGGGCGACGTTGTCTATTTTCAGAATAATCTCCCAAATGGCTCAAACACCATTTCCATTGAAAATCTGAATGACGGTATTTATATGATGCGTTTGTACATGGATGACAAATTGTACACATCGCGCATTGTGAAGAAATAAACAGAATTTATTTTCCCGAAAAGGCTGCCCAACACCAACGGGCAGCTTTTTTTTTGTGCCCAGTGAATTCCAACAATATTCGCGGAATAAACTATAATAGTAATTTCTAATATCAAAGTGAAATATTTAATAATCCATACTCTTTCCTGACTTCGACATTTTGAAATTTCCAATTTTGTAAGAAATTGATATATACATTTATACAATTTTCAGGATGCTCAAATGGGTGTCC